>DKWE01000013.1:8050-25532 GCA_002491565.1 Lachnospiraceae bacterium UBA7160
TGTATATTGCGCTCCCTGAGCTCCTGTTCTGCCTGTATATTGCGCTCCCTGAGTTCCTGTTCTGCCTGCATATTGCGCTCTCTGAGCTCCCGTTCTGCCTGTATATTGCGCTCCCTGAGCTCCCACGGTGCCTGTATATCGTTCCGGCTGGCCTTCTACCCTTCCGGCAGATTCTTTATTCTGTGTCACATACCTTGGCCCATCTTCGGTTTGAAACGCTGCCCTGCTCCCCCTATTGTCTGCATATTTATCAGAATATCCATACATCTCCTGCTGTAGCTTCCGATATTCCTCTGAATCTTCTTCTTCCTCCCATCCGGTAAAGGACTGTGCCCTCTTTCGCTCCTTTGCATTCTGCCAATAGCTGTTCGCCAGCAGTTCCACCGATAAAATCAGGAAAAAGGTCCCTCCCGCCTCCGTAACACTTAGATAGCCCAGGTAAAATACTGCCTCCAGTGCTGCAAGCAATCCTAGAGTACTCACCAGTACAGCCGGATGAACAACCTGAAAAATCCGGTCTGTCAGTTTTTTCTTCCCCGCTTCCTGTTTCCCCGGTTCCTGTCTTCCCTGTTTTTTTCCAGAACGCTCTTTATGAACTACCTGATTTCCCCCATAAAAATCTTTGTCCGCACGTTGACTCCGGCCTGCTGATTCTCCTCTTCCCTGGTTCATTCCTCGCTGTTCCATCGCTTCCGCACATTCAGTGTCATCTGAAATGTGTGCGGTGCTGCCTGCCATTCTGTAAGTCCCCCCGGACGCCCCTGCAATGCCTCCCCCCATTCCAAATACACTGTCTGTACCTCTCACAGCACTGCCCAGCCTTGCAGAAACAGCGCTCGTACTTCTGCCCGCTGCCCCAATTGCACCGCCTGCAATACCGCCTGCTGTCCCGAATACATTGCCTCCGCCACACACCACTGTAGAGTTGTCTTCTGCCAGCCCGAAAACAGCATTGCCACCGGCATCAGCCGAAGTCTCTGCTTCTCCTACCCCGGAAGCCGCTCCCGGCAGGATCTCCCGCAGAGCTTTCTGCAGGCTGAAATTCTCCTGCTGCGTTTTCTCGTAGAACTGATATCCGATCGCTACCGCACTCTTATCACGGTGATCCAGCCGTTTTAGAATAAATTCCGCCAGTACCCTAATCGGTGCATCATTCTCTATCCCCGGTGCATAGCAGAACTGCAGCTTTCGCTCCTCCGGAGCTGTATAAATAAACTGTGGGTCAAACACCAGCTTTTCTGGACTCAGCAGATACTTTTGGAGCGTTTCCAGTACATCCTCCGTCCCCGTCAAAATAAAAAGAATATCGGAATATGACAGCAGATTCCTCTCATACAAACCCGCCAGGGGCTGCCGTCCAGTGATTTCATAATTCAGCGACAAAATTCCATCGAGCCTTGCACTGGTCAGCGGCAGCAATCCAGGAATCTGATTCCTTTCAATCATATGCGCACTGTAACTGTCCTCTTCTGTTTCTTCCTCCGCCTTAAAAATCAGAAAATTATTCTGCAGATCTCGTTTATACTCCGCTTTCACTTTGTTCCTCCGTCAATCAGTCGTTTTAAGCCTCTCATAATCCAGATTGCCTTTGCCGGGTCCGGTGTCTTGCTACTCCACTTCTTTTGAATGGTCAGACTGCCTCCGGCAAAGTATTTGATCACCATCCCCGGTACCGGATAATCGGCCGCCAGAGCTGCATTTGCCTCCGTTTTTCCGGAGGAGGCGCTCAGAGACAGATTTCTGCTCCCAAGAAATCGGGAAGCTGTCGCCTGCTCCCTCACTGCATCCATCGCCTCCTGCCGTTCCTCTTCTGTGATAAAATTACTGCCAGCCGATGCCATTTCACATACAAGGCTCTGTGAAACAGCACGGTCATGCACATAAAAAGTACAGATGATCAATGCCGCCAGCACAAACAAGACGATAGGAAACACCAGTGCCGCCTCTACTGTGTAGCTTCCCCTCCATCCTGCAAAATGATCATTACATCCTCTGTTCATGCTGTTTCTCCCACGCATCTGCTCTGTCTTTCTGATGATTCCTCTCATTGCTCTGGATTCCCTCTTTCTTCTTTCCTTTGTTATACTCCCGATATTCCCAATCTCTGCTGCTGCCTCCTCCATTCCTGAGTCAGGACCATACCTTATCTTTCCTGCCCCTGGTCACGCTGAGACTTTTTGACCTGTACAATCGGGAAAACAGGCAAGTGACTTGGTATGGTTATTTGCGTAACGTTGTACCAGTGTGTTGTCTCAGACCAGCCACATAACACCCTGTATCACAAACCCAAGCAACAAAAATGGTACAAATGCAAAAGTTCTTCCATGCTCCGCGCGTTTTCGGCAAAATAACGCCATCGCCCAGATCCCGGCCCAGAAAAAGGCGGAGAGTGTCAGGCAGATGCACAGCTCCAGTCCAAGAGAAACACCGCAGACCAGAATAAGAATGCTGTCTCCGTAGCCAAGTCCCTGGCGTGTCACAAAGGACAGCACTACACAGAATATCCCGGGCAGCGCTCCTTCCGCTGCCTGTAAAAGCGCCTCTGGTCCCTGCAGGATCCGCCCTGCTGCTGCCAAAAACAGATAGCTCAAAACCACCTTTTTGTAAACCTTCTTACAGCGAAGATCTGTATACGCACATACGGTTAGCGCCACCGCTGTAAGAGCCATCTGATATCCCATCCTTTCTCCCCTTTCCGGCATCCCTATTGCTACTCCTCCTACTGACTCTCATGTTTCGCACACTTCGAGCACGGACGCAGTCCACACTCCTCCTTATTGACCTGCGTTACCGTCCGCTTCAAGCCGCTGCAGGTGAGTGTACTGTGATACCGGTTCCCCTCATTTGTGATATAGACACTGTCCCCGCTGCCTCCCCCGCACTTCTCACATGCGTGATACTTTCCCCCGCCATAATTCCGCAGGGAACCAAGTACGTCCCGGTCTACCGTCCGGATGGAAAGCTTCAGGTGTGTGCAGTCCGGATCCTCATGATACACGCTTCCGGTCGCTGTCACATAAACCATCTCTCCCTGTCCGCTGTTCTCCCCCTCTTCTCCCTCCCCGTCACCAGCTGTGATCCGTCCTGTCCAAGCACGGACGCTGGCTCGCTGGAAGAAAAAATTTCCAGGAAGCTTCACTACAGAAAATGGAGAGCGGATCTGGTACGTCAACACGAGATCAATCATGTCATCCTCCTGCAAAAAAGAGGACAGCAGCATATTCGCATTTTTAACCATTGATGTATCGCCTGCCCCTGCCATTACCTTGTTTTGTGCGTATGCAGCAGACAATGCCCCCAGTGCGATCTCCTGAGCTCCCTCAATCTCACCCGCATATTTTGTTGCATAGGCAGCATACGCCAGATTCTCACCCGTCTCCTTTAACGATGTTCCAAATTTGACAGCCGTTTCCATCGCAGAACAATATTGAAGCGCAGCGATCATGCAGAACAAAAACAACGGCAGAACCATTGCAGCTTCCACGGTAAGTGCCGCACGCAGCGGAGCAGAAAAGAATGCTTTTACATTCTGAAGGAACCGATTTATAACAAGGGGAGAGAGCTTGTCCTTTCTTTTTTTTCGTTCTATGGGAGTTATACAATCTTTCGACATCTGCGTAGTATTCTGATATCCTGCCATGACAAATGATGAACATAAAAGCATTCTTTTCCACCCCGCTTTCCAGCGTTATACACCCTTCTGTCAGTACGCGATACTGCCCTTCTGATAAAACACACTCTCCTCTGATGAAACGCCCATCACAACCTGTGGAAGGCTGAGAAATACCGGCTGGCAGCTCCACTCCATCTCTGATTCAAGCGCAACAATGCAGTAATCCACCTCAAAATCCTCCATTCCCTTTTCCTTTTTCAAGTTGCATTCAATCAGGTCCAACGCTCTCATTTTCTGGTTCGACAACGAACCAAGGTTCAGAAGAATCCGAAGGTATCCTGCATACTCAATTCCGTCCTGATGATCCACTTTCCCCTGCCGTAAAATCTCTGTCAGATTGCTGAGATTTTCCAGCGTCAACGTCCAGCTCGCGACATCCTTTTGCAAAGGCACCTTGCCTCCCTCCAGGAGTGTCCTCACATCGATCAGGCTTTCTCCGTATGCCCATCCAAGCAGCAGCGCATGCTTTGTCGCTGATGTAATTGCTGGTATTCCAAGAAAACCAGTCAGTGCGAGCGCCAGCTCTCCTGCTTTTGAACTCATTGAGACATCCCCTATGCAGTACAGATAATTCATTCCTTCCCGGATGAGCAACAGCCGATTCACAACATACTTCAGATTCTTCTTGTCCGTCAGCTTTCCTCCCAGCAGGTATTCCAGCTGATAATCCAGATCTCCCTTCTTCTCCCTGCTCAGGTAATTGGGAAAATGCATCAATAGATACTCCCGAAATAAGACATTATCCAGGAGACCGCCATACTCTTCAGGTACGTCCATTGTGCCTCTGTTCAGCCAGCCTTTGGACGGAAGTCCCCATCGGGATATGCTTTTATCTGACACTTTCTTCCCTCCTGTCACAATTTCAAGCGTACTCCTCTTTCTCAGCTTCGCAATTTCCTTAAGCGGATTACTTTGCTCTTCCTGCGGGACGAGGACCTCTGTTCCATTTGCAGCCGCCTCTGATTCCAGCTGATCCAGTTTTTCCTTCCGGCTTTCTTCCAGGCCGGAGAGTTCGCTGTCATTTGCATCCTGCTGTCTTTCATACTCTTCCTCCCATGTCTGAACTAAATCTGAATTTTCCACCGCCTCAAGCAGCGCTTCCACGGACAGGGATGCGAGATTTGCTCTCATATAAGAAACCGCCTGCTGATAAAAGGGTTCTCCCCTGTCATCTGTGAGAAGCGCATATCTTGTCACCTCGCTATCCATGAGTTCCAGGTTCCAGGGATCGAAGCACCAGACAGAAAACACACCTTCCTTCGGCCTTGTATTGCGGGAAAGAAAGGTCTCAAGCCGCTCACTCACCTTCTTGATCTTGAAGGAACCGCTTCCGTATGCGCCATCCACGGCAAAAATTTCGTATTCATCCAGAAGCGGTTTTTCAAATTCCCCAAGAACTGAAAAATTCCCAATTCCCGCAATGTTCGCTGTCTGTGCCTTTGCCCCCTGTATCCTTGCAGATTCCACCACGGTGCAGATCAGGCAGAGAAAAAATATACATACCAGGCTCAGAAAAACGGTAATTGTCCCCTCGAATTCCTTCTTCACCGCAGCTTCCTCCTTTTTATACGCTGTTGCTCTGGCTTACGATCTTGCTGAAAATATTATTGACGATGCCCGTAAGCTGATCCTTAAAAATCAGCACCAGACTGATCAACACCACCAAAATCAGAATAATCTCTACAACGCCGACACCATCCTCTTCCGCAAGGAATGCTTTTACCTGTTCCATTCTCCATCCCCCTTTCTTCCTGGTACAACCTTCGTCAAATAACCAGACCAGTCACGCAGAATGCTTTTTGACCTGTGCGCTGTGCCATCACAGAAGCAGGCAATCGGTATCTATCCGCATTTACAGTGACAGAAAAGCAGGCACCATCAGGATTGCCAGTACCACTCCCAGCATCAATACCATCGGGAGCAACATCTTTGTTCCTGCCCTTTCGCTCAGTTTCTTTGCATTATTTTTTCGTTCGGTCATGGAAGCAACTGCCTCCGTCTCCAGAAGAGAAGTCAGTCCCCTCGCGCCCTTTTTCAGGTTCTGTGACAGAACCGACCCCAGCCGGATATATTCTGGAAGCTGGCACCGCCTCCCAAACCTTTCGTAAGCTTCTGCCTCCGATATACCGCTCTGCATCTCATAGCAGGTATAGGCAATTTCTTCATATACATACCGAAATTCCCTTTTGGGTACCAAGATTCTCTTTTCGTTTTTCCCAGCCCCGCCATCTGTCAGGTTGTCCTGCTCCTTTTGATACTGAACGGCAAGCTTTTGGAATGTTCCTTTCAGGCTCAGGCCAGCTCCGAGCAGCATCGTCATTTTCCACAGCAGGTCTGGATAATCCAGCATCAGCTGATTTTTCCTTTCTTCTGCTTTCTTATGAATCTGGTTGTCCATCTGAAGACTCATGGCAGCAGCCGCCGCCAGCGCAAATATCAGCACCAGCGCAAACGGATTTTTATTCGGATACATCCAGACGAGTGTCCGGTCTCCGGCGTTTCCAGGAAGTTTCATCGTGTCCCCATAGCTTTCCCTTGCATCTGCACGCTCAACTTCCTTTTTAATGGATCTTCGAAGCCGCTCATTCTCTGACAGTTCCCGCGGGAACACCTTTGCGTATACGCAGTGCTGTGTTTCCATCCCGCCGCAGGTGAGAGTTCCCTGTATCTCCACCAGCACGCCATCTTCATCCTCTGATTCCAGCAAATGTCCCTCTCCATCGATTACGCCATATGGAACCGTCACCCAGCTAGCCTGTACCGCACCGTCTGCCAGACTTTGAGGAAATACCAGATCCTGCATGACTTCGTCCAGCGATTGATTATCGCCTGGAAGTACTGTTTCCAGTTCTTTTATCGCCTGATCTGTCAATTCTTTCTTTTCCCGGTCGGTATACTTCCGGTCCTGTACGGTTATCTCAAGTTCCTGCACCTCCTTTCCGTCCACCTGGACGATCAGCGTCTCCTTCCGGTCTCCTTCCCCATAGCCTGGACGCGCAAGTGTCTGATTTTCCACGTTCTGGTTCTCCTTCGGATAGACAAAGAAACAGCATACGCTGAGAATCAGCCCTGCTACGGCTATCATCAAGAACATAGATACCTTGCGGATCATATAATCCCGTATTGTCTCTTTGCTCTCAATGCGCAGCACTGCCAGCTCCTGCCGCAGCTCCTGGCTCCCCTTTTCTGGCTGAGCCAGCTTCAGCCGGTCAACCAAAAACGCACCCATTTTATAAAAAAGCTTCATTGTTTAACTCCTTATACTTCAATACGAACGATTCTCCTGCCCCAGAAATATGCCAGGAGATACACGAGAAAGCAAATCACCATCACAACCAACCCGGTCAGATTTCCATACAGTACACTGAGAAAATCCGGAGAACTCAGTTTCACATACGCAAGGATCAAAATCGGCATCAGGCTCATCACATTCTGCTCCATTACCTTACCAGACAGGCAAGTCTCGATCTCACGCATTGTATCCTGTTTCTGCCGGATACACCAGACCGTATTCCCGATCACTGCGGTCAGATCACCGCCCATGCGCTTTGCCGTCTGAAAGATTTCTGCAAAGCTCCGGATATCATCGATCCCACTTCTCATCCCCAGATCCATCAGAAGCTCTTCCAGATTCCGGTTACGGTCCAGCTGCGCTGTAATCATTTCAAATTCCCTCACAATAAAGGCTTCTGGCTCATAGAGTTTCGCCAGTTCTGCCACTGCCGCGCGAAATGCATTCTCTGCAGAATAGCCTGCCTGCAGTGACGTCGCAACCGTCTGGATTCCATCCAGAAATTCCCGGCGCATCCGGGCAGCCCGCCTCTTCCGGAGCACTTCTCTCCATTCCCCCATAAACACTGCCATGCCCGGCAGCAAAAGGAAAAATGCTTCCACAGAATAGAAAAACAGATAGCTGATGCCCGCATCCAACAGCAGATAGAGACCGCCATACTTTACCAATTCTCTGGCATTGAAACGATAGGTACGGTAATCTTTCCTGACGTCAGTTAAACAACTTGCATTGCGTTCTCTCATCCCTTGCTTTACCAATGGTCCTGCCCTGTCATTTTTCCAGCCGGGTTCCATGCACTGACCTGGACCAGCCTCCTTCTGTTCAGAATCCGCGAACTGACATAACCAGCCATCCTTTTGTCCAGGCTCCGCTGGCTGGCCTATTTTTCCTTGTTTCCGTTCACCCTTTGCAAACCGGTCCGCTCTGCTGCCTCTCCAGTCTTCACGGTAAATCCAGCTCTCTCCAGCTTCTTGTGGTTCTGCAGAGGATTTCGCACCCTTAAGCTTCCGATTACCTTCCCACATGCATCCTCACCCTCCTCTTCAAATTCATACAGCAGTTCTGTCCGGATCGTACCACTTGTCTCGTCATAGTCCAGCACCTCCAGAATCGCCATCACCCTGCGGGACTTGTCTCTGATGCGGGAAAGGTGCACCAGCACATCAATTCCGGAAGCGATCTGGCGCCGGATGGCCGGAAGCGGCATCTCAATCCCCATTAGTACCATTGTCTCCAGCCGGGACAACATATCCTCCGGGCTGTTCGCATGCCCGGTGCTGAGTGAGCCGTCATGCCCGGTATTCAACGCCTGCAGCAGGTCGATTGCTTCACTCCCGCGCACCTCTCCGATCAGAATCCGGTCCGGGCGCATGCGCAGACTGGACTTGATCAAATCGCGGATCGTAATCTCCATCTTTCCTTCTGTATTCGCATTACGTGCTTCCAGACGAACCAGATTGGATACCCCCTGAATCTGCAGCTCCGCGTTATCCTCGATTGTGATAATCCGCTCGTCCTTCGGAATGAAATTGGACAGTGCATTCAAAAAGGTAGTCTTGCCAGAGCCGGTCCCACCTGAGATAAAAATGTTGTACCCTGCACAGACCAGCTTTTGCAGAAAGTCAACAGCCTCCTGCGATACGGAGCCCCAGCGGACGAGCTGCTCCATCCCAATTGGCCGGTCCGGAAACCGCCGGATCGTGATGACCGGCCCGTTCAGCGCCACAGGCGGCATCACAATGTTGACACGCGCACCATTTTCCAGCCTGGCGTCCACGATTGGCACCGATTCATTGACAATCCGGTTGCACCGCCCGACAATCTGCTGTGCGATATCCTCCAGTTTCTCCTTTGCCGCAAACCGCTTGTCCCACTGGAACAGCTGCCCTGCGCGCTCTACAAAAATCCCCTCTGTCCCATTTACCATAATCTCAGTCACAGAGTTGTCATCGATCAGCTGCTGCAGAAGGTCCAGCCGCCGTACCGAATTGAATAATTCCTGCCGCAGCTCCTCTCGCTCGGAGAGCCTGATATAGCCGCCTGCCCCGCTCTGCAGGAGGTCGTCGATTCGCCGGTAGATCTCCTCATCCTGGATTTCCCGGTATTCCTCCATACCCTCCATCAGCAATTTACGCAGAGTCGCAAACCTCCTCTCGGCTGCGCTGCATTCCTGCTTTTTGTTCATCCTGCCTCTCCATCCGCACTGTGTTCGCGCTCAATTTGCTGCACCACCTGCGCTGCCTCTCCCCACTTATCTGGTCAAGCTATATGCACTGCATCGCTCCACTCATCCGGTCAGACCACCTGCGCTGCGTTCCTTGCCCATCCTGGTTCCCCTTCTACACTGTATCCTCACTTACCTTGTTTCTTCATCTGCCTACATTCCACGCACCCTGTCTCTCTGCTTACACTATACCCTTACTTAGTCTGACTCTTCAGACTTGCTGCTTCTTCGTCCTGTCCGCATATCAAATCTGTTTCATTTGTCCCGACTTGTGGCAGTTCGTGGCACGTTCACACATTGTCCTCCTCCCACAGCAGCTTCCGCACATAATTCCCCAGGTTCCCCCAGACCAGCTGCTGAAGATAATCGCCGTCGCCCTTTCCGACTGTCTGTGCCGGTACGTGGAGCCTCTTTGTCTTCTCAAAGATTTCTCCCATATCCAGCATCCGGACTGCCTTCTCATACTGTGCCAGCTTCGCAGCCGCGACCAGATCGTCCTGTACCGGCATAAAAATCCTGGTGCATTTCTGCAAAATTTTCAGAAGATCGTCGACCTGGCTCCCCAGATCCAGGATGATATAGTCGTACTCACAGTATGACACAATCTGCTTCAGAAAAGACAGCCATTCTTCCCCTGTGACATCCCGCAGATCCGCCGCAAACAGGGCAGGCGGCACGTACTGCAGCCCGTGAAAAGACCGAATCACAGAGTTCATCCGGTAGACCAGGCTCTCTTCCTTCTGACGTGCAAAATAAATCAGGTCTGTGATATCCGTCTGATACTGCTGCCCAAACAGCTCCTCAAAACCGGAATACTCTTCCAGATTTAGATAAAGTACCTGCTTTGTCTCAGCCAGAATTTCTCCCAGTACCAGCGCAAAGGACGTCTTCCATGACCGGGCAACCGGCGAATAGACTCCAATCAGCCTGGTTTTCACAGCTGTCGGAAACAGATAAGTTTTCGGATGGGAGGCTGCATAATACTCCATCACCTCCCGGATGAGCTGATCGGACGGCTGATACTTATATACAAATGGGTATTCCTCCAAATCGAGTTCCTTCAATTCCTCCCCTTCTGACAGGATCACAACCCGCCCGATCGGAAGCTCCCGAATCTCATTGCACATTGCCCTGGTCGAAATCAGCAGAATTTCGATTGGGTGATCCTTCGCAAAGGTGCGAAGGCTTTCCACATTTGTGAAAGCCTGCACTTCAAACGGTGTGCTCTTTTTTTCATTCAGATAATCTGTCAGCCTGCATGCATACGATGACTCCAGATCGCAGACTGCGAAAATACTCTTCTTCATATGAATCCTCCCTTTTTCTCCTCGTTCCTATAGCAAACTGCCTGAAGCGATCTATGTTCTCCTGCAGTTTGATTAACAGAACCTGAAGCGTACACTTGCCCTGCCGGATACAACTGTGAAAGAATTGTTTTCTCCTGTACAGCGATAAGAGAACGTCTCAAAACAGCCCGCCCAGATATCCAGCCACCGCAAGCAATACCGGAACCGAAAAATGAATCCTTGCACTTTTCTCCGACTGCCCCAGATAGCTGCTCCACTCACCGGCTGAGGTATAATTTCGCACATACACAGCAAGGAAGGTCAGTCTTTTGATCATACTCCTGCTGCATACAATACGGAAAATAGCAATCACACCACCAATGAGAAAAGAAGCAAAAAGACATCCTGCACCGTCCGCCGGCCCAAGAAAGCCTCCTACCACACACAGCAGCTTGATATCCCCAGCTCCAATCATCCGGAAACAGAACAATCCAAAAAGCATAAGGACCGGAAGCAATATACCACCGCAAAAAATAAGTAAGCCTGCCAGCCTGCCTGTAAACAATTGATACGCCAGACCGAGCAACAATCCAGTCACGATGATGCTGTTGGGAATCCGCTCTGACCGGAGGTCTGTATACACAGCAGCCGCTAAAATACCCAGGATAGCAGATGCCCGCATTCCGTTCATGTATCTTTTTTCTCCTTTCTTGTTTCCCTTATTTAGTTTATGTGGTATTTATGTAATTCGTAGTATATCACTTTTTATGAGTTTGTAAATAGTTTTCGATTAAAATGTTAATCTTTATATATATTCTACAGTTCTTATTGATGTTTTTCTCTTCTATTTTGTGAAAAATCACTTAACATGCACTTGGTTGCATTTATGCGAAGATTCTTCCGATCTTCCCGAGCAGGGCAGGACTTGTATGCCTTTGTTATAGTTTAAGCAAGGCCTTCAAAAACACAAAAAGCCGCTGCCTGAAAATGAATCCATCATCTTTCAGGCAGCGGCCCTTTTCACGTATATTGTTTATTCTGTTACTCTCGTCGTTTTTCTATACCTGCTTTTCCATATACTTCATATAATTCACAACCATCATCGCAATCTTGAAGGTCAGAGCATCATCAAAGACACGGATGTCTAACCCGGTACTTTTTTCCAGCTTTTCCAGCCGGTATACCAGCGTATTACGGTGAATATAAAGCTGGCGTGCAGTCTCTGATACATTCAGATTGTTCTCGAAGAACTTGTTGATTGTAGTCAGAGTCTCCTCGTCAAATGCCTCCGGAGTCACCTCTGTGAATACTTCCTTCATAAACATCTGGCACAGCGGGATCGGCAGCTGGTAAATCAATCGCCCAATTCCAAGCGTATTGTACGCGATGATCGATTTCTCCATATAGAAAATCTTACCGACGTCCAACGCCATCTTTGCTTCCTTGTAGGAGCGGGACACTTGGCGAATCTCATTGACAATAGTGCCATATGCGATTCGGACCGTGGACATCGCCTCTGTATTCAGCATATCGCGGAGCATATTCGCAGTCTGCTCAACCTCGGCATAATCCTCCTTGTCGCTCAACTCCTGCACAAGAATAATGCTCTTTTCATCAACAGCAGTGATAAAATCGCGCGTCCGGCTGCTGAACAGTCCCTTCACGATCTCCATCGCGGTGTTGTCCTTCTCATACTTCGTCTCGATAATATAAACAATTCGCCGCACTTCCGCGTCGATATGAAGTTTTTTCGCCCGATTGTAAATATCAATCAGGAGCATATTATCAAGCAGCAGGTTCTGAATAAAATTGTTCTTATCGTACCGCTCTTTGTACGCGACGATCAGATTCTGGATCTCACTGACTGCCACCCGCCCCAGCATATAGGCATCCTCTGTCGATCCCCTGGAAATCAAAACAAACTCCAGCGCCTTTTCATCATAAATCTTAAAAAAATGTGAATCCTGCACAACCTGACTGTCTGCCGGAGAATCTGCAAACTGCGCCACTGCCTGCGGCAGCACCACCCCCTGCTGCATCGTCGTCGCTATTTCATTACCCTCTACGTCCAATACGGAAAAATCGACGCGGGTAATCGCATGGAGCTCGTCAATCGTATTCTGCAAAATCTGACTGGATATCATAGGTTCACTTCCTTTTTATAGAATCACTTACCTGCGAAGCAGGCATGTACGTTTAAACTAATATTCAGTTTAGACCATTTTTCAGAATTTTGCAATCAAAAAATGTAAAAACAATCCAGACCGCACGTAAAGTGTGCGGTCTGAAACATGAATGTCTGAATTTTCTTATATTATATCTGATTTGAATCGCAGCTCCATTCCTATGCTGATATAGTACAGAAAATGATGATCAATCAAAACTTGAACACCGCGACTCCATAAGCCGGCAGATTATACGCAAAAGAGTACGGCTTTCCATCACAGTCACTCTTTACCGCACGGTATACCTCAGGCTGTTCCATTCCGCTGCCGCCGTACTGTGCGTCATCGCTGTTGAGTACCAGCTTATACTGCTTCTTCTTCGGCACGCCTACCCGGTAATCCGGCCGCGCCACTGGCGTGAAATTAATAACGAACAGCAGATTGTTTTTCCCGTCTGCCGAATGTCTCACAAAACTGAAAATACTGCGGAAGCAGTCGTCTGCATTGATCCATTCAAATCCCTCCGGACGGCAGTCCAGCTCGTACATTGCCTTATTTTTCGTATACAGCTGCTGCAGCGCGCGCACATAGTTCTGAAGCTGGCAATGCTTATCCTCTGAAAGCAGGTACCAGTCAAGTTCCCGCTCCTCGCTCCACTCCCGGAACTGGCCAAACTCCTGTCCCATAAAGAGCAGCTTTTTGCCCGGATGCCCCATCATAAACGAATAGCCTGCCTTCAGGTTCGAGAATTTATCTTCATATTCTCCAGGCATCTTATTGATCATGGAACATTTCAGATGCACTACCTCGTCGTGTGAAAGCACAAGCACATACCGCTCTGAATATGCGTAGGTCATCGCAAAAGTCATCTTATTGTGGTTGTATTTCCGGAAATACGGGTCAAGCTTCATATACTCAAGGAAATCATGCATCCAGCCCATATTCCACTTCATGGTAAAGCCAAGCCCATCATCCTCTGGCCTTCCTGTCACCTTCGGCCACGCGGTCGACTCCTCCGCAATCATCATCAGTCCTGGATACCGGCCTGTCATCAGGCTATTCAAGTGCTTGAAAAATTCAATTGCCTCCAGATTTTTATTCCCGCCATACTGATTCGGAACCCACTGTCCGGCCTGTCTTCCATAGTCAAGATACAGCATCGACGCTACCGCATCCACTCTCAGTCCGTCAATATGGAACTGCTCCACCCAGTAAATTGCATTGGCAATCAGGTAATTTTTCACCTCATTTTTTCCGAAATCAAACACCTTGGTACCCCAGTCCGGATGCTCGCCCTTGCGCGGGTCCGCATACTCATACAGACAGGTGCCGTCGAAGGTCGCCAGCCCCTGCTCATCACGCGGGAAATGTGCAGGAACCCAGTCCAGAATCACACCGATTTTTTTCTTATGCAGGTAATTCACAAAATACGCAAAATCTGCCGGCGTACCGTACCGTGAGGTCGGCGCATAATACCCGGTTACCTGATATCCCCACGAGCCGTCAAATGGATGCTCCGCGATTCCCATCAGCTCCACATGCGTGTAGCCCATATCCTTCACGTAATCCGCCAGCTCATGCGCCAATTCCCGGTAATTATAGAATCCCGGATCGTCACTCCCGTGCGGATGCTTTTTCCAGCTGCCAGGATGCACTTCGTAGATTGACACCGGCCGCTCATCCTGAACGAATTTCTTCCTTGCATTCATCCATGCAGTATCCGACCACCGGATCTGAGCCAGATCCGCCACCTTCGACGCAGTACCGGGCCGCATCTCCGCCGAATTTGCAAAGGGATCCGCTTTATAAACCTTACGCCCATCCTGCGTCTCTACAAGAAACTTGTACAGTTCCCCCTCACCAACGCCCGGGACAAATAACTCAAAGAAACCAATCGGGTCTCTGCGCGTCATCGGATGTGTTGTCTCTGCCCAGTCATTAAAGCTTCCAACGACATGCACACTCTTCGCATGCGGCGCCCAGACCGCAAACGCAGTTCCCTTTTTCCCCTTCCAGGTCATCGGATGCGCACCAAGCTTCCGGAAAATCTCGTAGTGCGTCCCCTGCCCAAACAGGTACTGATCCAGCTCCGATGTGAGAAACTCCTCCTGTGCCATCTCCAACGGCTTCTCCGCAGAGATATTTACCTTTCTTTTGCTGTTCTTTTCCATGTTGTTTTTCCTCCCGCCATTTTCCATGACTGCCCTGGCAGCCTTATTTGTACACCCGCATGTACTTTTATTTTTATATTCCGTTAAGTTTTCAGTCAGACTCCGATTGCCCAGGCTTATCCAAGTACATATCCAACTCTTTTTTCCGCAGACACAACGATCCGGAATGCCTTTCCCAGACTGCAAATCAATCCCATGATACGCTTCACTGCTCACACTATATTCACTCAGTCTACTTGCCAGATATAAATCAAACAGTACACCATGCAACCTCACACAGCTTATAATCTCCGTGCTTACTTTAACAAAATCAATCTGCTTCCGCATGCCGGGAGCTGTACATGAATCTTTCCATTTTCCAGCGCCGCTGCCTCTCCGGTCTTCAAGTCTGTCAGGCTTTCCGCCGTGATCGGCGCAGGCACCCAGAGCTCGGCTGGATTTTCATCGTTATTAACTGCCACTACCACAGTCTCACCATCGCCAATCCGGGCAAATGCATACTGCCGATTCGTCAGCAGAAGTTCCCGATACCGCCCTTCCCCGATTACTGGATGTTCTCTCCTGCATGTTCCAAGAAACACCAGATACTCCACAAGCTCCGACACATTTGATTTCTGCTGCATTTCTTCCAGGTTCAGGCACGGCCGCAGAGCGCCATCCCCACCGTTCGCCTTCCGTCCGTCAATCCCCCATTCAGAGCCATAATAAATCGACGGCAAGCCGGGAAGCGTATACAACAGTGTATACACAGGTATAATATGTCTCTTATCGTTTAATTTCGAGTAAATCCGGTCAACATCATGATTGTCAACAAAGGAATACAGAACACGTCCCCGGTAGATACCGCCATTCTCATCAAACTGCCGTCGTATCGTATGCGCAATTTCAAAGTAATTGTGATCATTGTGTCCAGAGTACAGCCCTTTATGCAGTTCATAATTTGTCACCGAGTGCAGCATCTCTGCATTTGCCCAGCGCGCATAGTCTCCGTGAATCACCTCGCCCATCAGCCAGAAATCCTGCTTCTCGTTCCCAGTCATCCACCGCAGTTCCTTCATAAAATCAAAATCAAGGCAATCTGCGCAGTCCAGCCGAATCCCATCGATATCAAACTCATGAATCCAAAACCGGATCACATCAAACAGATAATCCTTCACATCCCGGTTCTGCAGGTTCAGATTCACCAGCTCAAAGCAATTCCGCCATGCTTCATAGCCAAACCCATCATTATAAGGTGTATTCCATCCAAAATTAATCCCCTTGTACCACCCGCAATAGCGGGAATGTTCCCGGTACTGCTGAATATCTCGGAAAGCAAAAAACTCTCGTCCCGTGTGATTGAACACCCCATCAACGACAATCCGCAGTCCCAGCTCATGCGCCTGCGCCACAAAGTTCTTAAAGTCGGCATTGTCCCCAAGTCTTCGGTCCACGAGATGGTAATCACGCGTGTCATATCCATGTGTCGTCGATTCGAAAAGAGGCCCAATATAAATTGCATCACATCCAAGCGCCTGAATATGCGGAAGCCACTTCTTCAATGAATCGAAGCGGTGCACCACTTCACTCTCCTGGTTCTGAAACGGCGCACCGCTCATCCCCAGCGGGTACATATGATAAAATACTGCATTGTCATACCATTTTCCCATTTTACAAGTCTCCTGATTAAAATTATAAGCTACAGATAATCAAATACAAAATATTACATTCTCAATTTATCATATTGATAACTGCAAAAATCTGCAAGAGATGCGGCTTCCCACAAGCCCTACGACTTTATAGCCTCCTGACAAGCAGCATACTCCACAAATCTGCACTTACGAGAATATCCCATACATAAACTGATTTACGACTGCATGAACTTCCTCTTCTCTGATCCCCCTTCCACACTCGCGATCCTCTTCGAAGCGAAGCATCAGATAATGATTGATCGTCCCGATGAATCCGATTGCAAACTGCCGCTGCCGCCCATTCATATTGCCGAGCTGTCTGGCTGCCTGATCAAAAATGCCAACAACCAGCTCATAAAACTCCGTCACATACGGCCGCACAACCTGATACGCTTCATTCTCCCTCGCAGAATAATAAAGCGCCATAAACAGCATATAGAATTCTCTGTCCTGCTCAAAAAAAGCACAATACGTCTGTGCTAACCGATACAGTATATCCTCGATCCGGCAGTCTAATACTGCCGTCTCACGCAGGCTGGCACGAAAGCTGCTGAACTTTTCCTCCAAGAGTGCTTTCAATAAGCCAAGCTTACTTCCAAAGTAATAATATAGCGTTGGTTTTGTAATACCTGCCTTATCTACAACCTCCTGTACACCAACCGCGTCATAGCCCTTCGCATAAAACAAAGTCTTTGCACAGTTCATTATCACATCCCTATTCTCCAAAGGACCACCTTCCTCACAGTTCATGATGTGATCTTACATTATCGTTATTATACCGTTCGGTATATAGGTTGTCAAGTAGAGAAAATCAGAAACGCAGTCAATTGACATAGCGTAGTTGTTTGCACAACGTTGTAAACGGATGTGGCTGGCTAAACGGTAACACATAGAAAAGTATAAAAGATCAACAGAATAGAAAAAGCCGAAGTCCAAAAATGGACTTCGGCTCACAAAATTCATGAGACACCCGGGACTCGAACCCGGGACAACTTGATTAA
>DKWE01000071.1 GCA_002491565.1 Lachnospiraceae bacterium UBA7160
GCTCGTTGCTCGCGGGAATAAATAGTTTATCTCACCATCTTCTCCAGCTCGTCCAGATACTGTTCGAAGACATCCAGGGCCGCGCAGACCGGCTCCGGCGTGGACATGTCAACATCGCAGAGCTTCAGCAAATCGATCGGATCCATGGAGCATCCGCTGCTCAGGAACTTCTTGTACTTCTCCACGATGCCCGGTTCCCCGGCCAGAATCTTGCTGCTGATCGCAATCGCTGCTGCAAATCCGGTCGAGTACTGGTAGACGTAGAACGGCGTATAGAAATGCGGGATACGCTCCCACTCATACGCGATATCCTCGTCCACAACCATATCCGGTCCAAAGTAATTCTGGTTCAGCTCATGATAATACTTGCACAGGTAATCCGCTGTCAGCGTCTCGCCGCGCTGGACCGCTGCATGTGTATTCATCTCGAACTCTGCAAACATAGCCTGGCGGAACATCGTCGCGCGGAACTTATCGAGGAAATAGTTAATCAGGTAGCTGCGCTCCTCGGGATCCTCGGTGCGGTCCATCAGGTCGTGAATCATCAGTGCCTCATTGCACGTAGACGCCACCTCCGCGACAAAAATCTTGTAGCCTGCATAGCGGAACGGCAGCGCGTGATCCGAATACCAGGAATGTAAGGAGTGACCCATCTCATGCGCCAAAGTAAACACATTCGACAGCGATCCGTGGTAGTTCATCAGAACATACGGGTGTACGCCGTACGGGCCCCACGAATACGCACCGGTGCGCTTTCCTTCATTCTCATAGCGGTCAATCCAGCGGTGGTCAAAGCCCTCCTGCAGAAGTGCCTGATAATCCTCACCGAGCGGCGCGAGCGCGCGCTTTACAATCTGTCCTGCTTCCTCGAAGGAATACTCTTTCTCCGGACGGTTCACGAGCGGCACATAGACATCGTACATATGCAGCTCGTCCACACCGAGCATCTTCTTGCGCAGCGCCACATAGCGGTGCATCGCCGGGAGCCGGTCATTGATCGTCTTCACAAGATTCTTATATACCGATACCGGAATCGCGTTCGCGTCAAGCGCCGCCTCCATTGCCCCCTCATACTTCCGCTCCTTCGCCATTACATCCGCCTGCTTTGCATTTGCATAATACATGGCAGATACCGTATTTCTGTACTGGCGGTATACGGAGTACAGGGATTCAAACGCAGACTTGCGCAGCACACGGTCCTGACTCTCCAAATATGAAATATATCTTCCAATCGTCAGCGTATGAGCCGCACCTGCTCCATCGACAGCATCCGGGAACCGGATATCTGCATTGTTGAACATCGAGTAAATATGGTCCGCCGCACCTGCGACCTCGCCCATGCGGGAAAGCAGCACCTCCGTCTTGTCATCCAGAATATGCTCACGCGCGCGCGTAATCACCTCGATCTGGCGGCGATAGCCCTCCAGCTCTTTATTTTCCTCAAAATATGCATCCAGCTTCTCTGATGGAAGCGCAAGCAGCTCCGGCTCCAGCCATGCGCAGGCCTGGTTCACCGAGGAAGTGAGCGTCTGCATCTCCCCCGACAGCTTCTGATATACGGCATCTCCGGTATCCTGATGATATCTCTGGCCTGCATAGACATTCAGCCGCTCACACGTCTGCCGCATCGCTTCGTAGTGCTTCAGCACCTCAAGCAATGCGTCTGCGCCCTCCGACAGCCGCCCACGGTACGCCTTAAACTGCTCCGCCATTTCGGTAAGCTTCCGGACATCTGCATCGTAGTCCGCCTGCGACGCATAGATGTCTTCCATATTCCAGGTATCTTCCAGTCTCTGTTCGTATCTCTTCATAATCTTCTCCGGCGGATATCTCCGCCGGTACACTCCTTTCTCAGTCCTTACATATTCATGCCCGCTGCGCAGGCATTTCTTCAGCACCAGATCCCTCTGTGCTTTTTTTAATCACACAGCTGCCCCGGTCAAACACATTCCGGGTGATTCTCTGCGCTCCGCGCGGCATCCGGTTCATTATGCCCTACCGCTCCTCCCGGAAATACGGCACGCCGAGCCCGGCAGGCGGCTGATTTTCTTTCTTCTTGCGGAAGCTCGTGATCACGAGTACGATGATCGTCACAAGGTACGGCAATGCCTTAAAGACCTCCTGCATGCTGCGCCCGAGTCCCGGGATGTACAGATACAAAATGTACAGCGCCCCGAACAGAATCGAGCCCCAGATCGCGTTCAGCGGCTTCCACATCGCGAAGATGACGAGCGCCACCGCCAGCCAGCCGCGGTCGCCAAAGCCATTGTCCGTCCAGGTACCGCCGGAGTATTCCATGACAAAATACAGTCCGCCGAGTCCCGCGATGCCGGCTCCGATACAGGTGGCAAGGTATTTATACTTTGTGACATTGATGCCAGCCGCGTCCGCCGTTGCGGGATTTTCCCCGACTGCGCGAAGGTTCAGCCCGCGCCGTGTCCGGAACAGGAAAAACGACATCGCAACTGCCGCCACAAGCGCAAAGTACGTCAGAAATCCATACGAAAACAGCACATCCCCGACCACCGGCAGCTCCGAGAGCACCGGAATCCGCGCCCGGTACGCGCTCGCCGTTGTGCTGACGGAAATCTGCCCGACGCCGCCAGCCAGCTTCGACACGGATCCGCCGAAGAAATTACCGAAACCGGTGCCGAAAATCGTCAGTGCCAGTCCCGTCACATTCTGATTCGCGCGAAGCGAAATCGTGAGCACACTGTAGATCAGCCCGCCAATCACCGCGCACGCGAATGCGCACAAAAGCGAGATCAGCATGCCGACCACCGGATTCGGCGATGCGCTCCCCCGCTCATAGAAGAACGCACCCATCAGCCCGGCGATCCCGCCCATATACATGATGCCCGGAATCCCGAGGTTTAAGTTGCCGGATTTCTCAGTCAGAATCTCTCCGAGCGCTCCGAACAGGATGCCCATGCCCTGCACGATTGCCTTCTGGATAAATACAATCAATACACCCACTTACTTCCCCTCCTGTCTGTGATTCCGCTCAATCTTGTATTTGATGAAAAATTCCGCGCCGATGATGAAAAACAAAATAATCCCGAGCAGAACATCTGACGCATTCTCATTCAGCCCGTACTGGGAGGCAATCTGAATCGCGCCTTTCTGCATAAACACAATACCGAATGAGATCAGCACCATCGCAATGGTATTGAACCGCGCGAGCCACGCCACGATAATCGCCGTAAAACCGCGCCCGCCTGCCGTCGAGGTCGAGATCGTATGCCCCGCGCCGCTGACCAGGATAAAGCCCGCGATGCCGCAGATCGCCCCGGACAGACTCATCGTGCGCAGCATGACCTTTTTCACACTGATCCCGGCGTAGCGCGCCGTCCTCTCACTCTCGCCGACAACCGCTACTTCATAACCCTGCTTACTGTACTTCAGATAGATAAACATGAACACCGTCAGTACCAGCACAATGACAATATTCCAGAAATAATCATTTCCAAGTACCTCCGGCAGCCAGCCCGCACGCGTCTTCTGGTTGATGATACCGACTGAATTTGATCCCTTCGGATTCTCCCAGAACACGATGCAGTACGTCACAATCTGCATCGCCACATAATTCAGCATCAGGGTAAACAGCGTCTCATTTGTCTTCCACTTTGCCTTGAAAAACGTCGGGATCAGCCCCCACACGAGCCCGCCTGCCGCACTTCCGATCAGCATCAGAACAAGCAACACCGTGTTCGGAATCTTGTCCGCGATATTGATCATCAGCGCCGCTGATACCAGCCCGCCGATCAGAATCTGCCCCTCCGCTCCGATATTCCAGAAGCGCATCTTAAATGCGGGCGCAAGCCCTACCGCGATGCACAGCAACACGAGCAGGTCACGGATCGTAATCCAGGTCCTTCGCTTCGTGCCGAGCGCCCCGTCAAACATTGCCTTGTATACATCGATCGGGTTCATCCGCACCAGCAGGAAAATGACACCGGCACAGACGACCAATGCCAGGAAGAGTGCCAGCACATAGATCAAGATCTGTTTTCCGATCCCGATGGACTCCCTTCGTGACATCCGAAATAATGGTTCCTTATTCAACGCCAGCATCTCCTTTCCCTGTTCTGGCTGCCTGTACGGCGGATTCCCCGTTCTTATCCGTCTCCGCCCTCTGCGCGTCGGATTCCTCGTTTTTCATCGTCTTCGTCATCAGCACGCCAAGCTCCTCTTTTTTCGCCGTCCTTCCATCCACGACCCCGGTCACATGTCCGCCGCAGAGCACCACGATCCGGTCGCACAGCTCCATCAGCACATCCAGATCCTCGATCACGCAGATGACCGCGACGCCGTGCTGCTTCTGCTCATTCAAGAGATGATAGATCGTGTAAGAAGAGTTGATATCGATCCCCCGTGTCGGGTACGCAACCATCAGCACTTTTGGCTTCTGAGCAATTTCCCTGCCCACCAGAACCTTCTGTACATTTCCTCCCGACATACGCCCCACAGGAGCAGAAATGCTCGGCGTCACGATCTCCAGCTGATTCTTGATCTTCGCAGCCAGCTTTCCGGGCGTCTTGCGGTCGAGAAATTCCGACTTGCCGCGCGTATAACTGCGGAGCATCATATTGTCCGTCATATCCATAGAGCCGACCAGCCCCATGCCGATCCGGTCCTCCGGAACAAAGGCGAGCCGTACGCCGAGTTTCCGGATCGCCGCCACATCCAGATTCGACAGAATCTTCGGCTCCGAATCATCCGGAAAAAAGGAAATCTCTCCTTCTGTCACCGGCTGCAGCCCTGCGATTGCTTCCAGCAGCTCCTTCTGCCCGCTCCCCGCAATTCCGGCGATTCCAAGAATCTCTCCGCCGTAAACCGTCAGATTCGCGTCATCCAGTCTGCGGATTCCGTCCTTTGAGGTGCAGGTCACATGCTTCAATTCGAGTCGCTTTTTCATATTTTTCGGCTCCGGCCGCTCAATATTCAGGTCTACCTTCGTCCCGACCATCATTTCCGTGAGCGATGCTACCGTCGCATCCTTCGTCTCCACCGTGTCGACATACTGCCCCTTGCGCAGAATGGACACACGGTCGGACACCGCAAGCACCTCGTGCAGCTTGTGTGTGATCAGGATAATGGAGCAGCCATGCTTCTTCATATTGCGCAGCACATCAAACAGACGGTCAGCCTCCTGCGGCGTCAGCACTGCCGTCGGCTCATCGAGGATCAGAATCTTTGCGCCCCGGTACAGCATCTTCACGATCTCCACTGTCTGTTTTTGTGATACGGACATCCGGTATATCTTCTCGTTCGGGTCAATGTCAAACCCATACTTATCGGCGAGTTCCCGGATCTCCCGCACCACCTGCTTCATATCAAGCACCTGAGCTCCGGGAAGGCCGAGGATGATATTTTCCGCCGCTGTCAGGATATCTACAAGCTTAAAATGCTGATGTACCATCCCAATGCCGAGGTCAAAGGAATCCTTGGGCGAACGGATTTTTACCTCGCGCCCATCTACCGTGATCCGCCCTTCCTCCGGATAATAGATTCCGGAAATCATATTCATCAGCGTCGTCTTGCCGCTGCCGTTTTCCCCCAGCACGCACAGGATCTCTCCCTTGCGCACAGACAGATTCACACGGTCGTTCGCGACCACGCTGCCGAAACGCTTCGTGATGTTCTGCAATTCGATTGCATACGTCTGCTCCATCTCTTCCTCCGTATTTTGCCACAGAGGCAGACATCTCTGCCCCCAACTCATGCTGTAAGCCTGCCCTGTAAGCACCACCACTGTGAAAGCCTGCGGACACAAGCGTCAATAGCGCCTGACGCCTGGCAATTCGCAGGAAACCAGTCAGGGTGCTGCGGCCGGATTTGGATCCGCTTCCACAACACCCTGCATTTCACCCTGTGGTGATACCTGCCTCCGCAGGCATAAATCAAACATCTGCTGCACACGCGTGCCGCACAGCCTGATCGTTACTCCGCGATTGATGTGATACCGTCGATCGCAATGTCAAACGCCGGAGCGGAACCAAACTCAGACTCATGGAAGTAGCCGTCGGAAATATACTCAATGCCATTCTTCTCATACGTATCCAGCGTCTCTCCGCCTACCGTAAAGGTGGTCGTATCAAATACGTGAAGTGTGCCGTCAATGATCGCCTGCTCTACTTCCTCTACCTTCGCTTCTGTGCCTTCCGCGATACATGCCGTATTCAGCTCCGTGATCTTGTTTGCACCCTCTGCGAAGCCCTTGCACCAGTCGGTATCAATCGGTGTGCCATCTACGACGCTCTGTACTGCATAGGTGTAGTATGGACCCCAGTCGATCGAAGCAGAAGTCAGCGCCCAGTTCGGAGCTGTCTCAATCATGGAAACATTGTAGCCTACTACCGGAACACCAGCTGCCTCGCAAGCCGTCGGTGCGCCTGTCGTATCTGCGTGCTGGCTGATCAGGACACATCCGTCCGCGATCAAAGCCTCTGCGCACTCCTTCTCCAGGTCGAAGCTTGCCCAGCTGTTCGTGTACTTCACTTCCATCGTCACACTCGGGCAAACGCTCTTTGCGCCAAGATAGAAGGAGGTATAGCCGGAAATCACCTCTGCGTACGGATAAGCTCCGACATATCCAATCTTCGTCTGATCCTCTGTGATCTTGCCGTCTGCGATCATCTCATTCAGCTTCAGGCCTGCAACCACGCCGGATACGTAACGGGATTCATAAACAGAAGTAAAATAGTTGTGCATATTCGCCAGTCCGCTGGATGCCGCCTGATAGCCGGTCGCATGGCAGAACTGTACCTCCGGATACTCCTGTGCCGCCTCCAGCATATAGGTCTCATGGCCAAAGCTGTTCGCAAATACGATCTGGCAGCCCTGATCCGCAAGATCATATGCCGCGTCTGCACAAGCCTCATCCTCGCCGATCAGCGTCTTCTCGATGATCTGGGAATCATCCAGGCCAAGCGCTGCCTGCATCTCATCGATACCTGCCATATGTGCCGCTGTGTAGCCCTCATTCTCATCGCCGATGTAGATGATGCCGACTTTGATGTCTTCCACCGGTACACCTGCAGCCTCTTCTGCGCTGACACCGCACACCATCAGGGATGCTGCCATTGTGCCTGCCATTGCCATAGCCAGTAATTTCCTCATTTTTTTTCCTCCTCGTGTCAAAACACTGTGAAAGCAGCCGCCGCACCCGTGCAGGCGGCATGATCAGTAAAAGCACATCTGTCTGCTCCTTGAGACTGAACTTTTACTATAAAAGATACGTGTTTACTGTATAATATTTTTTCTGAAGTGTCAATGTGTTCTTTTCTGTAATTTGAGGTTTCGTTACAGTTTCGCGGCAGCTGCGCCCAGTATTTACTGTGAAAGTAAGCCA
>DKWE01000115.1 GCA_002491565.1 Lachnospiraceae bacterium UBA7160
TTCTGAAAGCATGTGCATTTTTGCAGGAAGATCGGTACAAGAGCGCCGCTGAAATGCGCAAAGATCTCCTGCCCCTTGCAAGCAACGATATTTACACATCCCAAAACCAGCATATCACATATCCATCTGAAAACGAACCAGGGGTGCGGACACCTGTGACTGATACGGATCGTATTCAAAGAGAGGAAATGCCGTCCGAAGAAACAGTAGGCATCTTTGTTGGCAAGTCTGGCAATAAGTCCTCAACAAACAAGAAGGGAAAACTTCCGCCGATTCTGCTCGGAGTTGCCCTGTGCGCAATTGTTATTGTAGCCTGCGTTACTGTATTAATTAAGGGTGCATTTCTAGGCAAAAATGGAGAAGGACAAACAGAGCCTACGGAAAGCGCTGTTAATTATAAACAAGAAGATACGCATATGCATTCCTGGCAGGAAGCAACTTATGAAGCACCACAAACTTGCCGTATTTGTGGTGCGACTAAAGGAACAGCTTTAGAAAGACCTTCAGTAAAAGTGAATGACATCCTCAGCTTCGGTCATTATGAGCAGGATGGTATCCGTAACAATGGTGCAGAAATGATTGAGTGGCTAGTGTTGGATGTGCAGGAAGGCAAGGCGTTGCTGTTGAGCCTTTATGCGCTGGATGCCCAACCATATAACAACATCTATGGAGCAACTACTTGGGAAAACTGTACACTTCGTAGTTGGCTGAACGGCACGTTCCTTGAAACTGCTTTCACAGAAGAGGAAAAGGCAGCAATCCTTATGACAGAAGTTGACAATAGTATGTTACAAAGCAACGGTGAATGGCATGTTAAAGGAGGCAATAACACAGAAGATTTGATTTTCCTACTTAGCTATGCAGATACGGATCGATACTTTGAGAATTATGCAGCTCGTATCTGTACACCAACCAACTATGCTGTTTCCATGGGGGCAGATGTGCGAACTCTCGATGATGGCATTACTAATGCTGCGTGGTGGTGGTTGCGGTCTCCGGGGGAAGACAGTAATCAGGCATCTTTTGTGAATTTTGATGGTACCCGCTACACAAATGCTGTCGGAAATGGATATCTGTCAGTGCGTCCAGCGTTTTGGATTGACTTAGAAGAATACTCATATTGACATTCAGCCCCAATAATCCATTGACGGCCATGCAACAGAAAATGATGAAAATGAAAATTTACATTTCGAACGAAAGCGTCGCTTCCTTTGGCAGCCTTTCATTTTTACAGTTCAGAAGATAGGAAATCGCATACTTGGCAAAGGACTGTGAGATCGTTTTGTCCCAGTCCGCCAGACGGACGATCTCTGCCGTTTTTCTCTCGAAATCTAACTGAATCTCGCCCCATTCGCCGTCGCAGTCTGCCTGATATTGGTAGGTTGCGACGGCGATTATTTCTTTCCGCATTTTCTGCGATTTGCGCTTAAGGCTGATTGTGTGAAAGAGTCCATCTTCCACCAACAGCCGCGCAAGATGCAACACTGCTTTCTTGTAAGCTCGTTCGGCACCGCCGGCAGTTGTGCCTTCAAACAGGATTGCCAGTTCTTCCCAACTAAACCTGCTACGCATCGGCTTTACATGACCACAGTCCATGCAGACTGCCATGTGCCGCTCCAACAGGATTTGCTCCCGGTAGTCAAGTTTCCCATGGGCACGCCGGACAGCACTTCCCCAGGAGCTGCCCCAGAGAATAGCACCATAAGTACCACCGGCCTCCCGGCTTAAATCCTCTCCAGCGTCCTCGTTGGTATCCTCATCGAAATCTTCGCCGAATTCATTGTCGCTCTCACGGAGAACGGTATCATAGATAGAAACGATGCCCCGGTTTTTGCGGGCTGCACGGAGATAGTTCTCCGCTGTATTTTTCGTACAGCCGGTTTTCTTCATAAACGCCACAATGGTTTTCTTTCGGGAGTCTCCAGATTTGTTGTAAAGCCATGCAATTCCTCGGATCGTTTTGTATTCATCCAGATTTTTGAACGAACCGGATTCCTCATAGCGGCGGCAGTTAAGAATAGCGTTGCCGATATCGTAGTAGGCATAGGTCAGAAAGTCCGCGCCTTTGTCGGGATCGTATCCCGGGCAGCAATCCACAATCGCAGATACGCAGTTCAGCTTGTAATCCAGCAGGCGAACCGGGTCGTAAGCGTGCAACCCCTCCCTGTGAAAGAAGCGGTAAATGCGACCATTCAGAATCTTCTCAATGTGATGTAGATAAAAGCAGAGATACAGCAGCTTCTGCTCCCGGTTTGCCATCAAAATATATTCGTTGATGTCATCAACCTTCGGCGGCTCTGGCTCCAGCTGGACGGCACGTTCTGCCTCAAACCGGGTTAGGTTCTTTTCAAGACACTGAAAACCATATTTGGCGATGTACCCTTCCATTTCCTTGTAACGATCATCCGGCATAGCGCACCTTCTTTCAAAATCACAGATGTGCCTTTGCTTCCTCCATCAAAGAGGAATGCTCCATCTCTTTTTCATAGTCTCCCCGTGCATAGGCAACATTGCTGATTGCCCGGTACATCTTATCCTTTGCCAGCTTTTTCATCACAGCAGCCAGCTCCGGATCAATGGTGCCCCGTTGCAGGTAGCGGTTGATGGTATTGAGCCGCCGTTCATAAATCTGTTTCAGCGGATGATCGTCCGCCAGCTCCCGCTGCTCCCGGCCTTTCAGATTGCCGATCTGTCTGCACGTCCTACGGAGCTTATCCCCCGGTGCCAGATTACCACAGTATTTGGTGGGCCTGGCATTGGTGGTCAGAAACCACCGTCTGCAGATTGGGCATTTCTTCGGGGCATGTCCAACACACAATCCCTCAAACAGATCGGAGCGGAACATTCCCACAAATGAAACATAGAGCATTCGTTTGACCAGTGTCGGCACAGTGGTGCCGGGACGAATCACCGACGTATATTGCAGGGTGGCATTGGTCATGGCCATCCACCCATCGCCTTCCCCGAAATCCTCTAATACCGGGAAGGTTTCTCCAAAATGCTCCGCATAGCTGTCTGGGGTTCGCTTACAATCTGGGTCATCCAGTTTTTCCGCAAAGGGAATCATGGCTTTCTGATACTCTCCCAGAGAGAAACCCAGCTGCGCCAAAATCGGCAGCACCCTCAGCAGCTTCAAGCCCTGTTCATATCTGGGATCAGTCAAATTGGTCAGAGTGCCGTTTTGAACGGCAGCATAATACGCATTGGCGTTGGCGAGAGATTCTTCTGAGAACACCCGCTCCACTCTGACAGCGACATCGGAAACATCCAGATAAGAGAATGGTTTCACATTCTTCAGCAAGTCTGCAATCTGCTTTGCGCTCTCCCTTGCTGCCGGGAGCAGGGCCGAATTGCCGCAGCCTGCGTTGAGGGTTCCCATAAGGAGATTCAGTGCCATGCAGAGATTGTTCAGTTGCTCGATTACTTTGGTTGGGATGTTCAGTGCATCACAGCCGAGTGTGCCGCTGGGAAAGGACTTGTCACCATAGATTACTGTGTCCTGCCAGAAGTCCAGAGAAAGAATGTTGTGTTTCATGTGCCCCTCCAATTATATTTTGACTTATTATAACACATATGTTCTATGATTGGAAGAGGGATGTCCTGTTTTTTCAAATGACCTTGTCCTCCGATTAGCCTGTTTTTTGAAAATTTCCCCATAACCATAGTGAGAAGGTAAGATGCTCGCCAACCCCTGGCAGGTATTTTTCTTCCCAATATTTTTATGGAGGCTTGATAATGAGCGTATTTGAAACCATCAAGGTGGATGTCACACTGAGGCAAGCTGCCGAACACTATGGGCTGCGGGTTCCCCCAAGCGGCATGACCTGCTGCCCATTCCACAAGGACAGGCATCCCAGCCTGAAGCTGAATGAAGATTATTTCTTCTGCTTCGGTTGTGGTTCAGCCGGAGATGTGATTGATTTCACAGCAAGGCTGTTTGGACTGTCCTGCTACGAAGCAGCACAGAAGCTGGCATCTGATTTTGGCATTTCCGCAGAGCCGGGACAGGTGACAACGGGTGCCAGTAAATCGAAACCACCCCAGTGGCATCAATCCCGGCTGGACGAGCTGCGCTGCCGCCGGGTGCTGACAGACTATCTGCATCTGTTGAAGGAATGGAAAATCCGGTATGCACCCCCGACACCGGAGGACATTCTGGATGACAGATTCGTGGCAAGCTGTCAGCAGTATGACCGCATCGCCTATCTGCTGGACTTTCTGACTCATGCCAGCGTGGAAGAGCGGGACAGTACGATAGCGGCGTTGCTGGCAGACGGCAGTATCGCGTCTTGGGAAAACTGTCTTGCAGAAGATCGAAAGGAGGAAAGGCGCCGTGCCAAAGAAACAGAAATCGCCTGAGGCAGGTCTTCCCATCTGGTTTGATGGGAAGAACATCAACGAGGCTCTGTTCTGCGAGGAGTTTCTGCGTGAGCACAGAATCATCTTCACAAACAGAGCCTTTTTCACGCCGGATGGCCGGGTGACGGATGATCTTTCCCTCCGGGGAGAAATTTACGAAGAATTGAAATGCTGTGCGGTGAACAGTATCCCGCAGAAGATCGGCAATATTCTGGAGGTGCTGAAGCTGGAAGCCCAGGTGGAGGACTTCCCACCGGAGCCGGATCGCATTCACCTCGCCAACGGCACGCTGCTCCTGGATGGGACATTCATCGAGGGCAGACCGCAGATCGTTCGGAATCGTCTGCCAGTTGCCTACCGCCCTGACGCACCGGAGCCAATCTTGTGGTTTCGGTTTCTGAATGACCTGCTGTACCCGGAGGACATTCCCACCTTGCAGGAATTTCTTGGATACTGTCTGATTCCCAGCAACAAGGGTCAGCGCATGATGATCATAAAGGGCAGCGGCGGCGAGGGGAAATCTAAGATCGGCGCAATGCTCGGCAGCATCTTCGGAACGAATATGAAAGACGGCAGCATCGGAAAAATATCCGAGGATCGGTTTGCCCGTGCAGATCTGGAACACATTCTGCTGTGTGTGGATGACGATATGCAAATGGATGCGCTGCGGAAAACCAACTACGTCAAATCCATTGTCACCGCGCAGGGAAAAATGGATTTGGAGCGCAAGCGCACACAGAGCTATCAAGGATGGATGTTCGCCCGCCTGCTGGCATTCAGCAACGGCGACTTGCAGGCACTCTATGACCGCAGCGATGGTTTCTATCGCAGACAGCTTGTGCTGGCAACAAAGGGAAAGCCTGCCGGGCGGGTGGATGATCCTGACCTTGCGGAAAAGCTGAAAGCTGAAGCAGAGGGTATTTTCCTTTGGGCGTTTGCGGGACTGCAGCGGCTGGTTTCCAACAACTTCAAGTTCACGGAGAGTGACCGTATCAAAGAAAACCGGGAAGCGGTGAAGCGGGATAACAACAACATCTTTTCTTTTTTGGAATCCGATGGATATATCCGGCTCAAGGCGGATGCTTCCATCAGTTCAAAAGACCTGTATTCCATTTACCGAATGTGGTGTGACGAAAACAATCTGGCACCGCTGAAATCCCGGAGCTTCAGCGATGCGGTTGTCGCCAATGCCAGCAAGTACAATCTGGAGCACTGCAACAATGTGACCAATCCTGCCGGACGGCGGGTGTGGGGCTTCATGGGTATTGAGGCAATCGCAAGACCTGATATAAATGGTTTTTACGGTGAATCACAGCGTACGTACCAGACGGCTGGGACAATTAAGGTTCCGGCTGACTTCTGTACGTATGTACGCAGCATATCACGCTATGTTCACCTGTATCAAAAGTGATCATCTTGTGGAGATGCCCCCCTGTTTCTGGGGTTTGAAAATCAAGGGTAGTGGAAATCGGAAAGTTATCCGCTGCCAAATAAAACGATTTCACGAAATCGCGCTTCTTTAAACCGTGAATCATTTTCGCGGAATCGTGGGGCTTTTCACTGTTTCAAACCAAGTCCCACGAAACAGGAAAGTGGGATAGGGTCACCTGTGAACAGGACATCATCATGGAAATTCTGAACGGATTTCCCCAATTACACATTTTTCACTCACCAGCGAAGCGGACACGCCGTAGGGCGCACCGACTTCGCTATTTTCATCACTATTTTTATGGAGGTTTGTCACAATGAATGTACGCAATGAATTAAAGGCACAGATCGTGCGTGCCGGTATGACCATGCAGCAGGTGGTCGATCTGCTGTCCGATGAGTACGGATGGAGCGACAGCGTTTCCAACCTGTCCGCCAAGCTCCAGCGGGAGAGCATCCGGTACAAGGAAGTCTTGGAGCTGGCAGATGTGCTGGGCTATGAAATCGTCTGGCAGAAAAAGAGGGAGTAATCATGCTCCCGCCCGCATCTCCACACGCAACCTGCCCCACTCGCTTCCCCCGTCCCGACGGTGAAATCCGCAGAGTTCAGCGTGGTCTGTCTGAGAGAATGCAGCGGACTTCTCTCAGACAGCGGACGGTGGTGATTGCACAATACGGTTGGGAAATCAGCATCGTCCGTGCCGTGGAATTGCGAAGTGGGTACCGCTTGCAAACCACGGCAGAGGCTTCCGCAGAAGCCGCATTCCCCGTTCCCCCTCGGGAGAGCCCACGATACTTTGCAGCCGTAGGATGAAAGTATCATAGTGAGTTATTACACTTCCGCAGAAGTGCTCCCCCGTGGCTCCCGAAAGCAAAAACGAATAAAGAAAGGATTGAACCCCCAATGGCAAGAAACGACGGTATTGACCGTACCGTAGCAAGAAATGTAAACCTGACCGCTTCCAAAATCGCCAATGCTCAGCGGCACAATGAGCGGGAAAAAGAATCCTACACGAACCCGGATATCGTGTCGGAGCGCTTATCTTACAATGTGCATTTCAAAACACCCACCGGCAGTTATACAGAGATGTTTAAGCAGATGAAAGCCGAAGGCGTGATCTCCACCCGTGGTCTGAAAGAAGATGCTAACCTCTACGGTGAGCTGATCTTCGATGTAAACTCAGCCTACTTCTATAATCACGGCGGCTATGAATTTGCGAAACAGTTTTATGCCGATGCTTACAAAGCCGCTGTGGAGATTGTGGGCGGTGAGCAGTATATCCTCTCCGCTGTGATGCACGCCGATGAACGGAACCGGGCTATCTCCGAAGCTCTGGGAGAAGATGTGTACCACTACCATCTACATGTTGTGTACATCCCGGTAGTTGAAAAACAGATTCTTTGGAGCAAACGCTGCAAGGACAAGTCGCTGATTGGCACTGTGAAGGAAACCATCATGCAGGTCAGCAGCAGTAAGAAGTGGCAGTCACAGCCTTCTCTGGACGAGAACGGAAATCCCATGCTGACCGCAAAAGGAAAACCGATTCTGAAAAAATCCTACAGTGTCCTTCAGGATGATTTCTTCAACGCAATGCGTGCCGCCGGATACACGGATGTGGAGCGCGGCGAGCGGGGCAGCACCGAGGAGCATCTGACCGTGACACAGTTTAAGGTGAAAGCAGAGCAGGAACGGCTGGAAGCTGTGACCGGTCTGGTTGCACAGGCGGAGCAGACTTTGGAAGATACCCAGGCTGCGGCAGACCGGCAAAAGAAAAGGCTTGCGGTTCTGCAAAAGGAAACCAAAACCGCCAAGGCCGCTGCGCTGACGATACAGGACATTGAGTCGATGGGCAAGAAAAATGCCCTCACCGGAAATATCTCTCTTACCCCGCAGGAGTGTGACACGCTCAAGCAGCACGCCATCAATGGCATTGCTGCCAGGGCGGACAACAGGCGGCTGAAAGAGAAACTGGCTTCTGCAGAACAGTCCGCTACCATCTGGAAGCAGCGTTTTGAAGTGTTGAACGAAAAATATCAGGAACTCAAAAAGAAAGCCCAGCCCTATCTGGATGCACTGGAAATCGCATCCGAAAGGGTTTGGGCTTTTTTGAATGCCATCCTCGCCAGAGGACGGCAGCAACAGGAACACAGCCAGCCCGCGCATAGCAGGCAGCAGAATGTGGAAATATGACGGAGGACATTGCCTATTGCAGAAATACTATGAAAATGCAAAATACAACGCGGCTTTTGAACGCTGCGTGGATGTTATGGCCCGACTGATCGAGAAATACGGTCATCAGGTTCTGGAAAAATTGGAGCAGGACACACCGCAGACAGCGAAGTGCCTTGAGAATGATACACAAGCAAAGCCGCCAGGTAGAGTAGCGGCGTAAAAATTTGATTTACACGTTGCGTATTTGTTGTAGCTGTGCTATAATAAGTACGCAACGTGTATTTTCACTTTATGGAGAAAACATATGGATTGTAAAAACAGAATGATAAAACTGCGGGAGAGTACAGGACTGAACCGAAAGGACTTCTGCAAGCTGGTTCACATCCCCTACCGGACAATGACGGAGTGGGAGTTGGGCAACCGCCATGCGCCGGACTATGTGCTGTTTCTTTTGGAGTACTACATTCGCAAAGAAGGATTTGCTACACAGAATCTGAATGCAGGAGGTGGTATGATTGAAAAAGAAACAACGTAAATGCTACCTCTACACAAGAGTGTCCACCACCATGCAGGTCGATGGCTACAGTTTAGATGCCCAGCGTGACAAGCTCCGCAAATACGCTGACTACGAGGATATGGTTGTTGCCGGTGAATACTCTGACGAAGGCTTCTCTGGTAAGAACATCCAGGGAAGACCGGAGTTCCAGCGGATGCTGAACGACATTCAGGATGGTAAAGATGGCGTTTCCTATGTGCTGGTCTTTAAGCTCTCCCGTTTCGGCAGAAATGCGGCGGACGTTCTGAACTCTTTGCAGCTTATGCAGGATTTCGGTGTCAATCTGATTTGCGTGGAAGATGGTATTGACAGTTCCAAAGATGCCGGTAAGCTGATGATCTCAGTCCTGTCTGCTGTGGCAGAAATCGAGCGAGAGAACATCCGCTCACAGACAATGGCAGGACGGGAGCAGAAAGCCCGTGAAGGAAAATGGAACGGGGGTTTTGCACCCTACGGCTACAAGCTGGAAAACGGAAATCTCGTCATCGCAGAAGATGAGGTTGAGGTCATCCGTATCATTTATGATCGCTACATTCACACCAACGAGGGCGTTGCCGGAGTCGCCAAGTATCTGAACCGAAATGGCTTTGTAAAGAAACTGCGGCAGAACAATACCATTCCCGGTTTCTCAAGAAATTTCGTGCAGGATGTGCTGGACAATCCGGTTTACATGGGAAAGATTGCCTACGGCAGACGGAAAACCGAAAAGAAGCAAGGCACACGAAATGAGATGCATGTGGTGGAACAGTCCGAGTTTCCGGTTTATGACGGACAGCACGAAGCCATCATTTCCGAAGAAGATTGGTATCTGGCGCAGGAAAAGCGAAAGCGCAATTCCTTCAAGCGGGAGAAGGTCAACAATCCAGACCATGCCCATATCCTGTCCGGGATTCTGAGATGCCCATGCTGCGGAAAAGGTATGTACGGCAACATCGCCAAAGCCCATGGCAGGGACAAGAAAACACGGTATTACTACTATTGCAAGAATACCATTACCGCTTCCGGCCATGAGTGCAGTTTCCGACTGAACATAGATCAGGCAGAGCTGAACAATGCAGTTGCCAAAATCATCTCCGCCATGGTCAATAAGCCCCGGTTTGCGGAAGCCATTCAAGCAAAAATCGGAACGGCAGTAGATACTGCGACCCTTGAACAGCAGGTGGAAGTTTTGCAGGGGCGACTGAAGCAGACCCTCGGAACGAAAACACGGCTGGAGCGTCAGATGGACACGCTGGATATTGGCGATCCGCACTATGACAGAAAAATTTCTGATTTGCAGCGCCGTTATGACGAACAATATGATATCATGGTAGAAATCGAATCTCAGATCGATGAGCTGCAAAGTCAGATTCGCAGTATCCGGCAAGAGAAGATTTCCGGCGACAATATCTATCGGCTGCTCCTGGCCTTCGATGCGGTTTACAACTCCGCTACAGAAGCCGAGCGGAAGGAGCTTATGAAGGCCTTTATCGAAAGAATTGACCTGTACCCGGAAAAGAGAAAAGACGGCTGCTGGATCAGAAGTATTGTATTCAATTTCCCGATGCCTGTTGAGGGTGGGGAAGTAAAGGAATTGTCCTTGGAATCTGATACTACCGTCGAGACGGTGTGTTTGATGTCAAGGGTCGAAGGAAAATAGCCGCGAAAGCCCGCTAATACTGCGGTTTTCTGGCAATCGGACAAACTTGGCACCGAGCAGGACGAGCGCTTCTCGGTAACTTATCCAAGGTCAAAAAGGCGCGAAAAGTGTGAGAGTTGAGTTGCCACGATAGATGTCACTATGTTGAGTTGCCGAGTTAGATGTCGGGTAGTTGTGGCTGTGAGATAGATGTCAGAGGAGGAGATAAGATGAAACATAGGAAAGCACCCGATCCGAATATGATCCATCCGATTGCAGGATATGATAAAGAAATCTATGTAAAGCCCACAATTCAGAATCCGAATATCACTGTCGGAGACTTTACCTATATTGCCGATTCGGAATTTGAGAGTCATGTGACGAACTTTTATCCATGGAGCAAGGATAAACTGATCATCGGGAAGTTCTGTCAGATTGCAACGGGCGTTGAGTTCATCATGAATGACGCCAATCACCAGATGAGCGCTGTATCCACATTCCCGTTTTATACGCTGGATGGATGGGATATGGAAGCGCCTTCAGCATCGGATATGCCGTTCAAGGGTAATACCGTAATTGGCAACGATGTGTGGATCGGGCAGAATGCAGTAATTCTTCCCGGAGTAAACATAGGGGACGGAGCAATCATTGGAGCTAACAGTGTTGTCGGCAGTAATATTGCTCCCTATACCATAGTGGCAGGAAATCCGGCAAAGGTCATAAGAAAACGATTTGATGAAGAATTGATCGATCTGATGCTTCGCTTCAAATGGTGGGATAAAAGCATCACAGAAATCAATGAGCTGATTCCTATCCTGACGTGCAGCGATTTGGAAAAGGTTAGAGAGGAATTGAAGGCAAAACCATGATCATACTGATTACGGGCGCATCACACACCGGAAAAACACTTCTTGCACAAAAGATGCTCGAAAAATACAACTATCCGTATCTGTCCATCGATCATCTGAAAATGGGACTGATCCGCAGCGGGAATACCGATCTTACGCCGGAGGACGATGATGAACTTATAGTTTATCTTTGGCCGATTATCCGAGAGATGATAAAAACAGCAATCGAGAATAATCAGAATCTCATTGTAGAAGGATGTTACATTCCATTTGGTTGGAGAAAGGATTTTGATGACAAGTATCTGGGAAACATTCGATTTATATGCCTTGCAATGACGGCTAAATACATTGATGTACATTTCGATGAGATAAAAGCACACGCTTCTGATATTGAATCAAGGTTTGAAGACGAGTATATTACGGTTCAGCAGCTGAGAGAAGATAATCAGGCGTACATCAGGGGCTGCTATGAGAATGGCGAGTCTGTAACTCTGATCGACGAGGATTATGAACAAGTAATAAAACTACTTTTGAAATGACCACCTCCATTTTTCAGACAGACCAAGGCTCCTCACTACCGGCAATTACGTCGGCGGCGAGGAGCCTTTTTATGCTTCGATGTCGATTGTGATCCCGGACTTGAATTCCACAGTGAAGTGGTCAGCGAAGACGGTGATCTTCTCGATGAGCTTTTTGACCAGAGCCTCATCAAACTCTGTGATATCGGTTTCCTGTCCGGCGATAAAGTCCTGCAGCTCCTTGATCCGGTTCATAGTTTCTTCCCGGTGGTGACTGTAACGTTTGCGGTTTCTCCTCTGGTGTATCCTCCAGCGACCAGAATTCGCCGCTGCTGCTCATACCCACGGGAAAGGCACAGCGGTCGAGCCATTGGGGTGTGGAAAGCTCCGGCACAGGCAGTTCGCCGCACTTTGCAGTGAAGCGTTGAACCGCCTTTTGATAAAGCTCGTTGTCTATGCTGAATTCTGCCCGCTGCCACAGCTTCCAGCTTTCGTCATTAGGAAGGTGGAGCAAGAAAATACCGGTTTTTCCGTTGCAGGTATGCTGCCCCAAAACCTTGAAATGGGAATCCGCATTTGCCACATGCAGGCCCCAGTTAGTTCCGTGCTCAAATGCGGACAAATCTGCCATGTGGTTGGAAAGGATTACATAGCGGTGGGTTGTGACCATTCCCATAAATCGAATACTTGCATCGGTAAATGCCTTTTCCCGGATGATCTGCCCCGGGGTGTATTTCTGTGCCAGCTCCGGGGGCAGATTTACATCCCGGGAAAACATGGTAATGCCGGGATATATTTGATTCGCCAGCGTCTGGATCTGCTCCTTGCTCATCTGCATAGGGTCATAGTTCATGGATCTTATACTAATTCTTGATTAAA
>DKWE01000080.1 GCA_002491565.1 Lachnospiraceae bacterium UBA7160
TCCTATACACTGCAGGAGATCCTGACTGTGAAGTCGGATGATGTGGTTGGACGTGTGAAGACGTATGAAGCGATTATCAAGGGTGAAAATATTCCGGAGCCGGGTGTTCCGGAGTCCTTCAAGGTACTGCTCAAGGAGCTCCAGTCCCTCGGCCTGGATGTCCGGGTGCTGAAGGATGACAATACAGAAGTAGAAATTATGGAGTCCATCGATTACGGCGACACAGACCTGCGTTCCGTGATCGAGGGCGACCGGGATTACGGCCAGAAGGATGAGTCATTTGGCAGCTATGGCTTCAGCCAGCAGATGTTTGAGGGTGAAGAGCTGAAGGATGTGGAGCCGGACGCAGATTCGGAAGGCGAGGATTCGCAGGGCATGGAAGACGATTATACCGGCGACTCTTACGAGGATGAGGAATAGCATGGGAAAGGAGTACCATCAATGCCAGAGACAGCGAAGAATGAAGTGTATCAGCCGATGACGTTTGATGCAATCAAAATCGGAATTGCCTCCCCGGATAAGATCCGGGAGTGGTCCCACGGGGAGGTCAAAAAGCCGGAAACTATCAATTACAGAACGCTGAAGCCGGAGAAGGATGGCTTGTTCTGTGAGATTATCTTTGGACCGAGCAAGGACTGGGAGTGCCACTGCGGAAAGTACAAGAAGATCCGCTACAAAGGTGTCATCTGTGACCGCTGCCATGTAGAGGTCACGAAATCAAGCGTGCGCCGTGAGCGGATGGGGCATATTGAGCTGGCGGCTCCGGTTTCCCATATCTGGTACTTTAAGGGGATTCCGTCGCGGATGGGCCTGATCCTGGACCTGTCCCCGCGTGTTCTTGAGAAGGTATTGTATTTTGCGAATTATATTGTGCTGGATCCCGGCTATGTGGTAGCAGATCCTGGCCCTGCGATGGAATTATCCAGGGATCAGATCCTGACAGAGCGGGAATATAAAGAGATCCGGGAAAAATGGGGGTCTGCCGTTTCGGTGACTAACGCGACGGATTTGACGAAGAGGCAGGTACTGACCGAGAAGGAATATCAGGAAGCAAAGGAAAAGTGGGGCAGCCGTTTCCGTGCCGGAATGGGTGCGGAGTCGATCAAGGAGCTGCTGGAGGAAATTGATGTCGAGAAGGAGTCGGAGGAGCTGAAGGCTGCTTTAAAGACTTCGTCCGGACAGAAGAAGGCGCGGATTATCAAGCGTCTGGAGGTTGTAGAGGCGTTCCGCGAGTCCGGCAACCGTCCGGAGTGGATGGTGATGACCGTGATTCCGGTGATTCCGCCGGATCTGCGCCCGATGGTGCAGCTGGATGGCGGCCGTTTTGCGACGTCCGACCTGAATGACCTGTACCGCCGTATCATCAACCGCAACAATCGTCTGAAGCGACTGCTGGAGCTTGGCGCTCCGGACATCATCGTCCGGAATGAGAAGCGCATGCTGCAGGAGGCGGTGGACGCGCTGATTGACAATGGCCGCCGCGGCCGTCCGGTCACAGGGCCGGGCAACCGTGCGCTGAAGTCCCTGTCTGATATGCTGAAGGGAAAATCCGGACGGTTCCGTCAGAACCTGCTCGGAAAGCGTGTAGACTATTCGGGACGTTCCGTTATCGTCGTTGGCCCGGAGCTGAAGATTTATCAGTGCGGACTTCCGAAAGAGATGGCAATCGAGCTGTTCAAGCCGTTTGTGATGAAGGAGCTGGTTGCGAATACGACGGCTCACAATATCAAAAACGCAAAGAAAATGGTTGAGCGTCTGGAACCCCAGGTATGGGATGTGCTGGAAGATGTTATCAAGGAGCACCCGGTTATGCTGAACCGTGCACCGACTCTGCACCGTCTTGGTATCCAGGCATTTGAGCCGATTCTTGTCGAAGGTAAGGCAATTAAGCTGCACCCGCTGGTTTGTACCGCATTCAATGCAGACTTTGACGGGGACCAGATGGCAGTGCATCTGCCGCTGTCGGTGGAGGCGCAGGCGGAGTGCCGTTTCATGCTCCTCTCCCCGAACAACCTGCTGAAGCCGTCGGACGGCGGACCGGTGGCGGTGCCGTCACAGGATATGGTGCTTGGCATTTACTATCTGACGCAGGAGCGCCCGGGCTCGCTTGGAGAAGGCAAGTTCTTCAAGAGTGTGAACGAGGCGATTCTCGCCTATGAAAATAAAGACATTACGCTGCAGTCCAGGATCAAGGTGCGGGTCAGCCGGAAGATGGAGGATGGCAGAGTCTTAAGCGGGATGATCGAGTCTACGCTGGGACGGCTGCTGTTCAATGAGATTCTTCCGCAGGATCTGGGCTTTGTGGACCGGAGTATTCCGGGCAATGAGCTGGCGCTGGAGATTGACTTCCTCGTCGGCAAGAAGGGCCTGAAGAAGATTCTGGAGAAGGTCATCAATACGCATGGCGCGACGAAGACGGCGGAGGTGCTCGACAGCATCAAGGCGATGGGATACAAATATTCGACGCGTGCCGCGATGACCGTATCGATTTCTGATATGACCGTGCCGCCGCAGAAGCCGGAGATGATCAAGAACGCGCAGGATATCGTGGATAAGATCACCCGGAACTACAAGCGTGGCCTGATCACAGAGGAAGAGCGTTACAAGGAGGTCATTGAGACCTGGAAAGATACGGACGATCAGCTGACGAAAGCGCTGCTCGGAGGTCTGGATAAATATAATAATATCTTCATGATGGCGGATTCCGGAGCGCGTGGTTCGGATAAGCAGATCAAGCAGCTAGCTGGTATGCGGGGCCTGATGGCAGATACGACCGGTCATACAATCGAGCTGCCGATTAAGTCAAACTTCCGTGAAGGTCTGGACGTTCTGGAGTACTTCATGTCAGCACATGGTGCACGTAAGGGACTGTCAGATACGGCACTGCGTACCGCCGATTCCGGTTATCTGACAAGGCGTCTGGTTGACGTATCACAGGAGCTGATTATCCGTGAGGTAGACTGCTGGAACGGGGAGGGAGAGATCCCTGGCATGTACGTGAAGCAGTTCTCCGACGGGCGTGAGGAAATCGAGAGTCTGGAGGAGCGTATCACGGGCCGGGTATCCTGCAGCGATATCACGACTGCAGACGGCGAGGTGATCGTAAAGGCGAACCACATGATTACGCCGAAGCGTGCAGCGCGCATCATGAAGGAAGGCGTCGACGAAAAGGGCGAGCCGTTCAAGAAGATTAAGGTGCGTACGATTTTGACCTGCCGCTCCCATGTGGGAATCTGCTCAAAGTGCTACGGTGCGAACATGGCAACCGGTGAGCCGGTGCAGGTAGGTGAGTCAGTCGGAATCATTGCGGCACAGTCCATCGGTGAGCCGGGTACACAGCTGACGATGCGTACGTTCCATACGGGCGGCGTTGCGGGCGGCGATATCACACAGGGTCTTCCGCGTGTCGAGGAGCTGTTCGAGGCGAGAAAGCCGAAGGGACTTGCGATTATCACGGAGATTGCCGGTGTGGCGACGCTCCGGGATACGAAGAAGAAGCGCGAAGTGATTGTGACGAACGACGAGACAGGAGAGTCGAAGACCTATCTGATCCCGTATGGCTCCCGTATCAAGCCGATTGACGGTGTGCGTCTGGAGGCCGGCGATGAGCTGACCGAAGGTAGCGTGAACCCGCATGATATTTTGAAGATTAAGGGCGTCGAGGCAGTGCAGGATTATATGCTGCGCGAGGTACAGCGTGTATACCGTCTGCAAGGCGTGGAGATTAACGATAAGCATATCGAGGTGATTGTGCGCCAGATGCTGAAGAAGATCCGCATCGAGAATAACGGAGATACGGAGTTCCTTCCGGGTACACTGGTGGATATCCTGGATTATGAGGATGCCAATGAGCGGATGCTGGCGGAGGGCAAGGAGCCCGCGGAAGGCAAACGTGTGGTACTCGGTATCACGAAGGCGTCTCTGGCAACGAATTCGTTCCTTTCGGCTGCGTCCTTCCAGGAGACGACGAAGGTGCTGACCGAGGCAGCCATCAAGGGCAAGATCGATCCGCTGATCGGTCTGAAGGAGAATGTCATTATCGGTAAGCTGATTCCGGCAGGTACCGGCATGAAGCGTTACCGCAACGTACAGATTGACACCTCCGGCACAGACGATTATAAGTATGTGTCGGAAGAGGACCTGAAGTACGAGGATGATGATACGCCGGAGCTGGATGGATTTGGCGGAACAATTAATTTTTCAGAGGCTCTGACTTCGACTGAGGACGATTATGAGAGTACTCCGGAGAACGACGATTACGAGGACGCGCTGTTCCTGGAGTCTGCGATCAACGGAGAAGTATCAGTGAGCGATGGCTGGGAAGCCGGAGAGGACGAGGCTGAAACTGCGGCTGAGTCAGAGGAAGAATAATTTCATATTGTAGAGACAGCAGCCTGGGATCTGGTGCAGCGGAAAGCTGGCCGGTTCCGGGCTGCTTTTGTAAGGAGGGAAGGAAAGATGGAACAATTGTGGTTGCCCCCGGCGATGGAAAGAAGACTTCGGGGGGCTGCATATTCTGAAAACACGATCGGATTATCAAAGGCGAAAGTTCTCATGTTCTCGGATATGGTGCTCAAAATTCAGCCGGAGGCGCCCTGGGCAGACCGGGAGGCAGCGATACTCGAATGGCTTGCAGGTAGGATTCCGGCTCCTGAATTGATCGAATATGAGAAGTGTGACGGGATGAGTTATTTGCTGATGACACGCATATACGGCCGGATGGCTTGCGATGATGTGTTGCTTGAGCAGCCGGAACTGCTGGTTGCCCGTTTGGCAGAGGCGCTGCATATGCTTTGGAACGTGGATATCTCGTCGTGTCCTGTTATCCGGGATATGGACACAGAGCTGGCAGAGGCGCGATACCGGGTTGAGAATGGGATGGTAGAGATAGAGCGGACAGAACCGGAAACGTTTGGGGCGGGAGGCTTTCAGAGTCCGGAGGAGCTGTTAGTATGGCTTGAAAATAATAAGCCTCCCTATGACCCGGTATTATCCCATGGTGATTTTTGCCTTCCGAATATTTTCTTTACAGAGGAGGGCATAGGAGGGTTGATCGATCTGGGGGATTCCGGAGTCGGAGACCGCTGGCGCGACATTGCTCTGTGTCACAGAAGCCTGCGGCATAATGTGGATGGGACATTTGGAAGGATCAGGAGAGGTGTAAATCCGGACGCACTGTTCGATGCGCTTGGCGTAACACCAGATAAAGAGAAGCTGCGCTGGTATCTGCTGCTGGATGAATTGTTTTAGAGATGCCTCAACTGCATTTTGTGACACCCTCTGTCTGTTTGTCAGGGTTAGGGAATCGGATGCTTTTGCTCTTTCAAGTCGTGTACGAGTTTGCGAAGCGACATATCCTCGGAAAGCTGATCTGATGTACATTTGTCGCGGCGGGGAGAGGGGGAGTCTTCGGGAGAATAGCCGCCGTTATAAGGCCCGGCATAGGGAGGAGCGGAGCGCCTCGGCGGCTCGGAATCGTAGTACTGGGGGGATTCTGCGTATTGTCTTTGGCGCGGGTGATTTTTTGCAAGCGGCCGGAAAACTGTCTTCCGCCCCACCCAGCAGACAATTCGGACAAGGAGAATGCCCCAGAATGCACCAAAGGAGTCAATCAGGACATCCCGCTTCGATGGACCGCGGCCTGCTACAAAGGATTGGTGATATTCATCGCTGCACGCGAAAGCGACGCAGATAAAGCCGGCTGCCAGCATCAGCCAGATACCGCGCAGCCCATATACATAAAGCGGAAAAGCAACCGTAATAGCCAGGACAAAGTATTCAGTCATGTGGGCCAGCTTGCGCAGAACACCGTGAAACCGTGTTGCAATGCTATCGACCTGTTGCGGGGTAAGCTCTTCGCCAAGCAGAGTACTGGCAGTCTCGACAATTTTGCAGCTGATTTCATAGCTCAGCTGTGAGGATGTATTACCATCCTGCGCTGAAAAGCTGTATATAAAGTACATCATACAGAGCGCTGGAATAAAGGACATCGGTTTTAGTACAAATCTTAAAAATGCTTTCATAAAGTTCCTCCTTTCTGAACGGGTTACGCTATTTTAACATTATGGTGGGATACTGTCCATAGAATTCATAAAATCATAAGAAAACAAAAAAAACCTTGACAAGCCCCGACACCATCCGTATAATGTTAAGGGTGTGCGTGAAAGCGCGCACTTATTTTGGAACAGTTTGTTCTTGCAGCCAAGTGCTACGGCATTGGATGCCCGCAGGCATCCGGAGTACAGGGAACACCCTGCACATCAAATCAGGAGGTGAAGAATTAAATGCCAACATTTAACCAGTTAGTAAGAAAAGGCAGACAGACATCCGTAAAGAAATCGACGGCACCGGCTCTCCAGAAAGGATTTAACTCTCTTCAGAAGCGCCAGACGAACGCATCTTCTCCGCAGAAGAGAGGCGTTTGCACCGCAGTGAAGACCGCGACTCCGAAGAAGCCGAACTCCGCGCTTCGTAAAATCGCCAGAGTACGTCTGTCCAACGGAATCGAAGTAACGAGCTACATTCCGGGCGAAGGACACAACCTTCAGGAGCACAGCGTTGTCCTGATCCGCGGCGGCAGAGTAAAGGACCTTCCGGGTACCAGATACCACATCGTCAGAGGTACGCTGGATACCGCAGGCGTTGCAAAGAGAAGACAGGCCCGCTCCAAGTATGGCGCGAAGAGACCGAAGGACGCTAAGAAATAATCGTTCGGTTCAGGTCTGACCGCTGATTCACAGAAAACTTTTTGCGGAAGATGTTTCTCGGAAGGAGCTGTATAGGATCAGCGCAGAAAAGTATCACAGTAAGTACCAGTTTGATTCACCTTATGCCGGAGTTCATATTATCCAGTTGGCTGCAGGCTAATATAGAAGTCCCTGCATGAGACGCAGCAGTTTTTGTTGTGAGTACCTGTGATCTAATGAATATTAAGGAGGGAAGTAACGTGCCACGTAAAGGACATACTCAGAAAAGAGACGTTTTAGCAGACCCGTTATACAACAATAAAGTAGTTACCAAGCTTATCAACAACATCATGCTGGATGGTAAGAAGGGTGTAGCTCAGAAGATTGTATACGGCGCGTTCCAGAAAATGGAAGAGAAGACCGGGAAACCGGCAGTAGAAGTATTTGAGGAAGCGATGAACAACATCATGCCGGTACTTGAGGTAAAGGCAAGACGTGTCGGCGGTGCTACGTATCAGGTACCGATCGAGGTCAAGGCTGACCGCCGCCAGGCTCTGGCGCTTCGCTGGATTACCACCTATTCCCGCAAGAGAGGCGAGAAGACGATGCAGGATCGTCTGGCGAATGAGCTGATGGATGCTGCGAACAACACCGGCGCATCCGTCAAGAAGAAAGAGGATATGCATAAGATGGCTGAGGCAAACAAGGCGTTTGCGCACTATCGGTTCTAGGAGGAGAAGATTTTGGCTGGAAGAGAATATCCATTAGAGAGAACGAGAAATATCGGTATCATGGCTCATATCGATGCGGGTAAGACCACCACGACCGAGCGTATTCTTTACTATACCGGTATTAACTACAAGATTGGTGATACCCATGACGGCACTGCGACCATGGACTGGATGGCACAGGAGCAGGAGAGAGGTATCACGATTACTTCAGCCGCTACCACCTGTCACTGGACACTGCAGGAGTATGCAAAGACAAAGCCGGGTGCGCTGGAGCACCGTATCAATATCATTGATACTCCGGGCCACGTAGACTTTACTGTAGAGGTAGAGCGTTCCCTGCGTGTACTGGATGGTGCAGTCGGTGTATTCTGCGCAAAGGGCGGCGTGGAGCCGCAGTCTGAGAATGTATGGCGTCAGGCAGATACGTACAATGTACCGCGTATGGCGTTCATCAACAAGATGGACATTCTTGGCGCGAACTTCTATGGCGCAGTCGATCAGATCCGCACGAGACTGGGCAAGAATGCGATCTGCATTCAGCTCCCGATTGGCAAGGAAGACAGCTTCAAGGGTATCATCGATCTGTTTGAGATGAAAGCTTACATCTACAATGATGATAAGGGCGATGATATTTCCGTTGTGGATATCCCGGAGGATATGGCAGAGGAAGCAGAGCTGTACCGTACCGAGCTGGTGGAGAAGGTCTGCGAGCTGGATGACGATCTGATGATGCAGTATCTGGAGGGCGAGGAGCCGTCCGTAGATGACATGAAGGCTGTTCTGAGAAAGGCAACCTGCGAGTGTACCGCTGTTCCGGTATGCTGCGGTACTGCTTACCGGAACAAGGGTGTCCAGAAGCTTCTGGATGCGATTATCGAATATATGCCGGCGCCGACCGATGTACCGGCAATTAAGGGTACTGATCTGGATGGCAATGAGGTAGAGCGTCATTCTTCTGATGATGAGCCGTTCTCCGCACTTGCATTCAAGATTATGACAGACCCGTTCGTAGGAAAGCTTGCGTACTTCCGCGTGTACTCTGGTACGATGAATTCCGGTTCTTACGTCCTGAATTCCACGAAGGGCAAGAAAGAGCGTGTCGGACGTATCCTGCAGATGCATGCGAATAAGCGCCACGAGCTGGACAAGGTGTATTCCGGAGATATCGCTGCGGCAGTTGGCTTCAAGATGACTTCCACAGGTGATACGATCTGCGACGAGCAGCATCCGGTAATCCTGGAGTCCATGGAGTTCCCGGAGCCGGTTATCGAGCTTGCAATTGAGCCGAAGACCAAGGCTGGCCAGGGCAAGATGGGCGAAGCGCTTGCGAAGCTGGCGGAGGAAGACCCGACGTTCCGTGCGCACACTGATCAGGAGACAGGCCAGACAATCATCGCTGGTATGGGCGAGCTGCATCTGGAG
>DKWE01000014.1 GCA_002491565.1 Lachnospiraceae bacterium UBA7160
CTCTGGTAGTTTAACCGAGTGGTTATATACCATAGAATGTAGATTCCGGCAGTTTTGCAACACCCTCAGTTTTTATGAGAGAGACAGGTATGCGGGTTTCCCTGGGAACGCTCATTCCTGATGAGCCGGAGGACCATTTGAAAACCCTACATGTATATATTAGGAGGAGATGGTGACATGAGCCGGAATAAGGCGAGTATCAGCATAGAAGAGAAAAATCGGAAAAAAGTGCAGAAGGCGAAAAAGCTGAGAAAATATGCGCCGCTTTATCTGTGCGCTCTGCCAGGCTTTCTGTATCTGATTGTCAATAATTATCTGCCGATGGGCGGATTGGTTCTGGCATTTAAGAAGTACAGCTTTGCCAAAGGGATCATCGACAGCCCGTGGAACGGCATCAAGAATTTTACGTTCCTGTTCGGCTCCAAGTGGGCGAAGATCATGTTCCGCAATACGATCGGATACAATCTTGTATTCCTGGTGCTTGGAACCGTTTTTGCGATCTTTGTGGCAATTCTGTTGAATGAGATACGGAAGAAGGCTGTGCAGCAGGTGTACCAGACGCTGATTCTGATCCCGCATCTGGTCAGCACGGTTCTGATCGGTTATCTGGTCTACGCGTTTTTGTCCAGCACCAATGGATTTGTGAATAAGAGTATCCTGGAGCCGCTCGGGATCGAGGGGGTACAATGGTACACGGAGGCGAAATACTGGCCGGTGATCCTGACGATCGTGCAGCTCTGGAGGAGCTTCGGCTTCCAGAGTATCGTCTACTTTGCGACGATTATTGGCTTTGACAAGACCTATTACGAGTCGGCAGTCGTGGACGGTGCGACGACCTGGCAGCAGATCACGAAGATCACACTGCCGCTTCTGAAGCCGACGGTGATCATCCTGACGATCATGTCTCTTGGCAGAATGTTTGCCTCAGACTTCGGTCTCTTTTATCAGGTGCCGCAGAACAGCGGCATGCTGTATAAGACAACCACCACCATCGATACGTTCGTGTACCGGACGCTGATGCAGGATCATGACGTCGGACGGTCTCTGGCAGCCGGCTTCCTGCAGTCCGTGCTTGGCTTCTGCGTTGTCATGCTCACCAATGCAATCGTGCGCAAGACAGAGCCGGACAGCGCATTATTCTAGGAGGAGGGAAACGATATGGCTGGTTCAAACAAAGGATTCCGCATTTTTGCAAATGCTGTTATGATATTTTTGACACTGTGCTGCCTGATTCCCTTTATTCTGCTGATTATGGCATCCATTACGGATGAGGCTGCGCTGACACTTTACGGATATTCCCTGTTCCCGAAGGATATCAATTTCCGCGCCTACGAATACCTGTTCCAGTCCGCGGGCAAAATTTTCCGGGCATACGGGGTGACGGTTCTTGTGACTCTGGTCGGTACGTGCTTGAATGTGACGATGACCATGTTCATGGCATACCTGCTTTCTAAGAAGGATCTCCCGTACAGGAATTTCCTGTCCTTCTTTATCTTCTTTACGATGCTGTTTTCCGGGGGCATGGTTCCGTCCTACATCGTATGGAGCCAGTACATGCACGTCGGCGATACGCTGCTTGCGCTGATTCTGCCGAACCTTGCGCTTGGCGCGTATAATGTAATCCTGATGCGCACGTACTTCACGACAAATGTGCCGCAGGATATTCTGGAGGCCGCGGAGATGGACTCGTGCAGCGAGCTCGGGAAGCTGTTCCGGATTGCGATTCCGCTGTCAAAGCCGATGATCTCGACGGTGGCGTTGTTTTCTGCTCTTGCATACTGGAATGACTGGATTAACGGTCTGTACTATCTGAGCAGGAGAGCGGATCTGTACTCCATTCAGAACGTGCTGAATTCCATGATGAACAACGTACAGTTCCTGAAGGAAAATACGCTGGATGCCAGCAGTGCGCAGATTACGACACAGATTCCGACTTCGGGTGTTCGGATGGCGATTGCGGTGATTTCCATTGTACCGATCATGGTGATTTATCCGTTTTTCCAGAAGGCATTTATTAAAGGGATTGTAATTGGCGGTGTAAAGGGCTGATGGAATAGAAAATTGTGAGAGGAGAGCATTTAATATGTTAATCGATGCCAAAAAGATTCATGACACCCTCTATGCGGAAAATGGCGGCCATGTGCCGAAGGAGGGCGGGAGCTGCAATATTCTTCTGAAGAAGCGCTACAGCAGTGTGGTATATTGTCCCGGCGAACCGGTTCCGGGACAGCGCGGTCCTGGCTCGATGTACCCGCGCTGTATTTGTCTGGCGCACAATGGAGAGAAGAATGGCACGCTGCTCGCCACGATGGAGTACTACAATACGGATCAGACTCCGGTATTTCCAATTTATGAGAGCACGGACGATGCGCATAGCTGGCATTATCTGAGCTGTGTGGAGGATACACAGCTCGGGCATGGCTGCCGTTTCCAGCCTCATCTGTATGAGCTGCCCTGTGATATGGGGGAACTGAAGGAGGGAACGCTGCTGTGCGCGGGCAATATCATCCCGAAGGATATGAAGGGAACCGCGCTGCACCTGTACAAGAGCTGTGATGCCGGGAAGAACTGGGAATTTGTCAGCGAGATTGTGAAGGGAGAGACGGATGACAGCCACATCATGGGGCTGCCGGTATGGGAGCCGTTTTTGCTGGAGTCTCCAGACGGAAGGCTGTTCTGCTATTATTCCGATGAGCGGTATAAGGATCATGGCAATTACAATCAGCTGCTTGCCCATAAGGTGTCCTGCGACGGCGGATATACCTGGAGTGAGGAGAAGATCGACGTGGCATTTCCGGATGGAAATCTGCGGCCGGGGATGCCGATTGTCGCGCATCTGCCGAACGGCAAATTCATCATGGTCTATGAGATGGTGAATGAAGACCGGATCCCGGTGTATTTCCGGATTTCCGATTCGATGGATGACTGGGGCGATCCCGACTTTATGGGAAGTCCTGTGGTTGCGGTGGACGGCAGCTATCTGACGGGCACTCCGTATGTAGCGTGGATTGACAAGGGCGGCGAGCATGGCACAATCCTTGTGACAGGACGTGGCTTCTCGCATATTTTTGCAAATTCTGAGCTGGGGATGGGCTTCTGGGAAAAGATGGACAGCTTGATCCCGATTGACAATAATTATAATTATACCGGGTACAGCCAGTGTCTGGTTCCGCTTGCAGGCGGCAGGCAGATCCTGAATCTGAGTCCGTGCCAGATCTCCGACCGGCAGGCGCTCATCGCGGCAGCGGTGGCGGATGTCTATGTGCGGGCATAAGGAAAAACGCAAGTATAGCACAGAAACTGCAATGTTAAGAGTCAGAAAATGTATAGTTCAGACTTTGACGAGGGTGTACGATAGAGCAACAAAGAGCGGCCCCCCAGGAAGGGGGAGGAAGGAGAATCATATATGAAAAGGAAACTGGTAGCACTTTTAATGGCTGCGGCTATGACAACATCGCTTGCAGGCGGGATGGCACAGGCAGAAGAGGGCGGCTTTGTTCCGGCAGAGAATCCGGACGACTGGCCGGTGATCGCGGTACAATCCTTAAGCTATGATATGCCGGATGAAGAGCTGGTCGAGCAGACGCTCAACGACTATCTGGTTTCGATCAACGCAGGAGCCAAGGTAGATCTGGTCGGTATCAATTTTGGAGATCTGTCCACGCAGATGACTCTGATGCTCTCGGACAATCAGAATCCGCTGGATCTGTTCTGCTGGAGATTTTATTCCAATATAGACAGCTGCGTGAAGAATGAGCAGTGTATTTCCCTGGATCCTTATCTGGAGGAATACAAGGACATGTGGGATTCCTATCCGGATCAGGTGCTGAAGACCCAGCAGGTGAGCGGCGTGCAGTATGCGGTTCCGTCGGTGGACAGCTACGCAACCTATGAGGTATACGCACTGCGCAAGGATATCGCGGAGGAGCTCGGCATCGCAGACCGCGACGGAGAGCGCATCACGAAGGATGAGATGACACAGATCATGAAGGATGCGAAAGCGATCCATCCGGAATTTGCCTATATGGTCAACACGAATAATGAGTCGTTCATCGGAATTGACAGCCTTGGCAACCCGAACTGGCTGGGCGTGCTGATGAACCGTGGCGTCGATACAACTGAGATTGTCAATCTCTATGAGACAGAAGAATGGAAGGAATTCTGCTACCGGATGAAGGATTGGAACGAATCCGGCCTGCAGATGGATGACCCGCTCAATAATGAAATGACGATTGTTCAGTACAACAATGGCGTGGCAGCCGGCGTATTCCTCGGCGGCTACAGCCCGGACTACATCAAGGCGTTGATTTCCTACAGCCCGTATGAGCCGGTTGAATTCCAGCTTACGGACCTGGTAGGTACAAGCGCATCCGTGCTGGGCGGCTGGATGGTTTCCTCTGTCTGCAAGAACCCGGATGCAGCGATGAAGATCCTGTATCTGATGGCGACCGATGAGACGGTAGCGCGCCTGATGATCCTCGGCGTCGAGGGACACAACTATTCCGTCGATGAAAACGGGATTGCAAGATTCCCGGAGGGTGTGGATACGAGCAATGCGACCTGGAATATGAATGGTCCGTGGTACTATCCGAACCAGTGCCTGAGCCTTCCGCTCGAGGTTGAGATGTCTACCTACTACACGGATATGCTGGAGGCGCCGAAGAACGCGCAGTTCTCCAAGGCAATGGGCTTTATCTTTGACAGTGCGCCGGTTTATGATGAGATGGCGGCATGCACTACAGTCGTAGCGGAGTACCGCGATGCGCTTTTGTATGGCCTGGTAGATGTAGATTCTTACCTGGAGGAGTTCAACGAAGAACTGAAGGGCGCTGGAATCGATGCGATCATCGAGGAAGAGCAGAGACAGTTTGACGAATGGCTCGCACAGCAGTAAACAGGAACGTATTGCCTGACATAAGGGGAATGCAGATATTCGGGGGTGCCGCAGATTGCGGCACTCTCGGCATTTTAGAAGAGGAGGCATTGTAAAATGAGCAGAATCAGAGAGGCACAGCACAGAAGTGTGACGTATTTTGAGGATGCGCCGTGCTATGCGAAGGAGGAGCTGGTGCGGCTGCACGGGCTGCGCAGGCGGGTGCTGGAGGAAAAGGATGAAAAGAAGGCAGAGGAGCTTCTCGCGGAATTTGAGTCCGCGATGGATCAGCTTCAGAAGCTTCCGGATGCCCCCGAGCGGGTGTATCTGTGGGAGGAGGGGAATATGCCCTCTTCCGGAAAGTATCTGGAAAACCCGGACGCGTGGTACAATCACGATCCGGAATTCCGTCCGTACCTGTATGAGTTCCTGCTGCCGGAGGATGTGACGCCGAAGGGTGCGCTGATCCTGTGTGCGGGCGGGGACCACGGGGACTGTGTGCTGCATGAGGCGTATCAGAGCTGTCTTGATTTTCATGAGCTTGGCTATCAGTGCTTCATGCTTCTGAATCGGACAAACCGGATGCCGTACACCGGGCAGGAGTGTGGTGCGGATGCAGCACGGGCGATCCGCATGATCCGGAAGCATGCGGCAGACTACCGGATCCGCGAGGACCAGGTAGCATTCGCGGGATTCTCAAACGGAGGGCTGACCGGTGAGGAGTGCATCCGGTACTATTCCGGAGCACAGAAAGTGACCGATCACTTCCCGGACTATCGGCCGGATGAGCTGGATCAGTATCCGGGCGCGCCGGATGCGTTTGTGTGTGTCTATGGGCCGCGCTGGGCGGGAACGGAGATTGACTATACAAAAGTGGTATATCCTCCGGTGCTTTTTGCCGTGGGCATGGAGGACAGTGCGCTCGACAACCTGCACTGGACCTACCGCGACCTGCTTGCGCACGGAGTCCGCGCGGAGGTACACACCTTTACCGGCGTGCCGCACGGCCAGGCCGGAGTGTCGATTCTTGGCAATTATGAATATCCAAACTTTGAACTGTGGAAGCCGCTTGCGGACGCTTTCATGCAGCAGGTGTATCGGAAAAAGCTGTAGATTTGTGTCAGCCGGAGGTTTATCGGGATAGCAAGGCTGTGCCGGAATCAAAGCCTCCGATGCAAGGAGCGGGGTATCAAGCTTGCAGTGCTGCAGAGCAGCAGGGGAAGCATAGCTACTTGGCTCGTTGCTCACGGGAATAAAAATCGGGAAAGGATGAAAAACGATGCTTAGAAAAGTAAAAGTAAAAAATGGAATGCTGCAGGGGCTTGTGGGAAAGGATCCCCGCGTCACAGTATTCCGGGGCGTGCCGTATGCAAAGCCTCCTGTGGGAGAACTGCGCTGGAGAGCGCCTGAACCGGCCGAGGACTGGGAGGGAGTCCGGAAATGCTATGAGTATGCGGATATGGCGATGATGCAGGTGCATCCCGGTATGGATGACGACTTTTATACGAGGGAGCTGCATCCGACGGCAGCGGAGTACCGGATGAGCGAGGACTGCCTGTATTTGAATATTTATTCGCCTGCTGAGACAACGGAGGATGCACTTCCGGTATTCGTCTATATTCACGGCGGCGGCTTGCAGGATGGCTACAGCTATGAGGTAGAGTTTGACCCGGAGCGTGTCGCACGAAGGGGCGTGATTGTGGTCATGGTCGCGTACCGGCTTGGATTGTTCGGTTTTCTCGCACATCCGGAGATCACCGCACAGACACCGGAGGGGGCAGTGATCTCCAACTTTGGCATGCAGGATCAGTCGCTTGCGCTCCACTGGGTCTACGAAAATATTGCTGCCTTCGGCGGAAATCCGGAGCAGATCGTGATCTGCGGGCAGAGCGCCGGGGCACGCAGTGTGCAGGCGCAGATCTGCAGTACTTACAATGGGACGATGATTAAGGGCGCGATCATCCAGTCCGGTGTCTCCATGATGTTCGGGGATGAAGACAAAGCAATGGCAGAGATGCCCAGTCTCTCCGAGGCGGAGCAGTATGGAGAGGATGTGCTGCGCAAGATCGGGATTGACAGCATCGAGGAGGCGCGGAAGATCGATGCGGACGAGCTGATGCGGAGGATCCGCGAGATTTCAAAGGGGGTCCGCTATGTATTTGGGCTGTGTGTGGATGGAAAGTTTGTCACGGAGTCTGCACCGAGCGCCTACTACAAGAATCATGTCGCAGATATCCCGCTGATCATCAGCGTTTGTCAGGGTGAGACGCAGAGCAGTTTTCTCCGGGGAAAGATGGACTATGCCGATTATCTCAGACGGGCAGAGAAGTATGGGGATCAGAAAGAGGAATTCTTCCGCATCGAAGAGGTGACAAACGATGCGCAGGCGTATGCCCTGACGGGTGGTGATGCCTTTAACACATTCCTTAGCGGCAGCAGAGGCTTCTGTGAACTGCGGTCTGCGGCGGGGCAGAAGGTCTATTACTGCATTTTCGACCAGGATATTCCGGGGGATGACGCAGGCTCATTCCATGGTGCGGACCTGTGGTTCATGTTCGATTCCCTTGGAAACAGCTGGCGGCCATTCGAAGGGAAGCACTATGACCTGGCCCGCCAGGTGACATCCTACTGGACAAACTTTGTAAAGCATCTGGACCCGAACGGCGTGGATTACAATGGAAATCCGCTTCCCGTCTGGGAGCCGTACTGTACCGAGAAAAAGTCAGTGCTGCGCTTTGTGGATGTGCCAGTGCCGGAGAGGCTGGCGGACTGCCCGATGCTGGACTTCCGGCTGGCATTCGGGAAGAAAGTATTCGGGTAATCTGGAAGTCAAAAGATGCCTGGTAGATTTTTGCTGCACGGCTGGCAGTAAAGTGCAGGCTGGGTTCCTTTCAATTGCCAGTTTTCAAAGCTTTGAAATTGTGATAGGATAAGGAAGATTGGATGTGTGCAGTTCTGTGACCGGGGAGGGATCGGGATGAAAATATTATACGTTTCTGATCTGGATGGGACATTGCTTCGCAGTGATCAGAGAACATCTGCTTATACGAATCACGTAATTAACAGACTGGTAAGCCAAGGCGTGCTGTTTTCTTATGCGACAGCAAGATCGTATAGTACTTCGCATAAGGTTACAGAGGGTATGATAGCAGCCTTTCCTCTGATCGTGTACAACGGGGCATTTATCAAAGATAATGCAACCGGAGAAATGCTCCTCAAGAATTTTTTTATCAGGGATGAGGCAGTATCTCTTGTAATGGAGCTATACGATGCAGGTATCTCCCCTGTCGTATATTCATTTGTCGGGAATGAGGAAAAGTTTTCGTATGTGGAAGCGGAGGTAAATCCTGCTACAAGGGAATTTGTGGCTTCGCGGAAGGGAGATTCCCGGGACAGACCGGTCAGGGACAGGAGGTCCTTACTGGATGGAACTCCATTTTATATTACCTGTATAGACAGTCCGGCAAAGCTGAAACCATTCTATGAAAAATACGAGAAGGTCTATCACTGTGTTTACCAGAGAGATATTTATTCCGGGGAGCAATGGCTGGAGATCATGCCAAAAGAGGCGTCGAAAGCAAATGCTATACGGCAGCTTTCTGATTTGCTGGGCTGTGATTATATCATTGCCTTTGGTGATGGAAAAAACGATATTGATATGTTTGAGATGGCGAATGAGGCGTATGCTGTTGAGAATGCAGTGTCTGAGTTAAAGAGTATTGCCACTGCTGTGATTGCGTCAAATGACGAGGATGGTGTGGCAAAATGGCTCGAAAAAAGAGAATTGTCAAAGGATAAATGAGAGCCTGTGGGTATGGGAGGCTGGCTTGAACTGCCAAACTGCCAGGGCCCAAAAAGCAGATACTTGCTGAAAAGGTAACGCGTCCCGGAGTGACATTGTGTGAATGTTGCTCCGGGATTTTTTGTGGTCCGGACAGTATTATGCTATCATAGACTGCAGCAAACTAATAGCTTTGAAAAGCATATAAATATACATAATTGTTTACATTTCTTTCAGTTTTGTTAGTTTTCTACTGAAGCTGTTAGATGGGCGTAAGGATTTTTCCAACGGATTTTGCTATACTTGCCTCTGAAATGGATACCATTCACTGATGGCAAACAGAGCTATCGTTACAGCCTTACAAAATTGTAGCCTTGCAGTAATAGTAAGGTAAGCTATGGATGGTATACTGAGAAAGAATTCAAAATATGTCAGTGACAGATCCGGCAGCGTGTTCCAGAGTAGCACAGGAAGGACACCGTGCACGAGGTGGATAAGAACGTTAAATTCTTCAGGGGAATCGTATGACAGAAAGAAAAAAGTGGCAATTACAAATAGAAAAAATAAGGCATGCCTGGAAAGACAAACAGGATCTGTTTTGGTTTATGGTTATGGTGTTTTTTATCATGAGCCTGACAGGATGGCTATGGGAGGTCTGTCTTCATCTGATTTCGGACGGATGTTTTGTGAACCGGGGTTTCCTTCATGGACCGTGGCTGCCGATCTATGGATCCGGGAGCGTGTTGATCCTGACCCTGCTTCGCAGGCTGCGCAGGAAGCCTCTGCTGGAGTTCCTTGCGATCGTCCTTCTGTGCGGCTGTATCGAGTATAGCATATCGTGGTTTCTGGAACAGGTGTATGATGGGATGAGATGGTGGGATTACGGTGGTTATTTCCTGAATCTGAATGGTAGAATCTGCATAGAAGGGCTGCTGGCTTTTGGCTTTGGCGGGATGACGATTGTATATGTCTGTGCGCCGGTTCTGGAGCGTCTGTACAGGCGGATACCGAGGAGAATCCTTGTGCCGGTGTGCCTGATACTGGCGCTGCTATTTTGTGCGGATCTGATCTATTCCAGTTGGAATCCAAATCTCGGAAGCGGGATTGCAAGAAGGTTATGAAGTGAGAGCAGGAGGAACGTATGCTTGCTGTTTATCTGTCACCTGTTTATATTATAGTAAATATTTATCTGCTGATGCGCATTCACAAGTGGCTGGGCGCATGCAGTCCCTTGTTCAGAAGGAAAGGGATGCGTGTGGGAATCAGCCTGATTTATGTGTTTCTGGCAGCGTCCATGCTGATTGCATTTTTCCTGCCGGCTGGTCCTGCCAGAAGAGTGATGAAATGGATCAGCAATGAATGGTTCGGGGTTCTGTTGTATCTGCTGTTTGTTGTTCTGATGGCAGACCTGATTTGTCTCCTGCATTTTCTGCTTACGAGACGGAGGTTCCCATGCTCTAAAGCTGTACTGGGCGGAATCTGTGCGGCGGCGGTTCTCGTGCTTTGCACATGGGGAATCAAAAATGCCCGCATCATCCGTGTTACGCCGTATGAGATTGCGATCGATAAGAATGGCGGAATATTCGAAAGCCTAAATGTGGTTTTAATTTCTGATCTGCATTTGGGCTACAACATTGGCACTGCGCATATGAGGCAGATGGCGGACAGGATCAATGAACAGAATGCAGATCTCGTGGTAATCGCCGGCGATATCTTTGATAATGAATATGAGGCCCTAGACGATCTGGAAGAGCTGATTGCGATATTTCGAAGTATTCAGTCGAACTATGGCATTTATGCCTGCTATGGGAATCATGATGTGGAGGAAAAAATACTGGCGGGCTTTACCTTTGGGGGAGGCAAAAAGAAAGAGAGCAGTCTGCAGATGGACGCGTTTTTGGAGGAAGCGGGGATTCATCTGCTGCGGGATGAAGCGGTGCTGATTGCAGACAGTTTCTATCTGTATGGCAGGCCGGATGCACAGCGGCCCGGACGCGGGATTGAACAGAGAAAAACTGCTGCAGAGCTTACAGAGAGACTTGACATGGAAAAGCCGGTCCTTGTGCTTGACCATGAACCGAGAGAATTTCAGGAATTGGCAGATGCCGGTGTGGATGTGGATCTGTGCGGCCATACGCATGACGGGCAGATGTTTCCAGCCAATCTGATCACGGCGCTTCTGTGGGAAAATTCCTATGGCTATCTGAAAAAGGATTCGATGCATACCATCGTGACTTCCGGTGTCGGTCTTTTTGGGCCGGACATGCGAGTAGGCACGATCGCGGAAATCTGCCCCATCCAGGTGCGGTTTCGATAAAAAGCATTCTTCCCGGACAAATTCTGCCCGAATTTCTTCATTGGGGATATACACAGAGTTTCTGTCAATGCCGTAAGCCAAATTGCTCAGATGAACGAGCAGCGTAAGAAGATCCTCCTTGCCTTGAATAAAATTAATAGGGGAACAGTAGCCTCTGCGAAGATACAGAGCAGATAAGAAGTTTCCAAAACTCAGAAACTGTGATGTCAGGAGTCAGAAAATGTATATTGTTGACCGCCGGGAACGTGTACGATAGAATCATAACAGATACTGCGGTAATCTCAGGAGCCATGAAAAATATGCAGGGATAAGAAAGCCCGATTGGCCCCTGATTGATACTGCAGGGAAGGGCCTGCAGATGCTTACGGCAGCGACAGGAGTGATGGCAGGCATTGTGTTTTGAAGCATCATGTTTGAAGGAGGAAGAATATGAAGGATTTCAGAGTTATGACAGAATCAGGAGAGCTTCAGGGTGTGCACGGATGGGATCCGCGGGTGGCAGTGTTCCGGGGCGTTCCGTATGCGGCGCCGCCGGTAGGGGAGCTGCGCTGGAGAGCGCCGCAGCCTGCCCCAAAGTGGGAAGGTATCCGGAAGGCGGACAGCTATGGACCGATTGCCTGTCAGCCGGTGCCGGGCAGCAATCCGGAGGAATTCTGGACCAGAGAGATTCATCCGACCGGGACAGAGTTTGAGATGAGCGAGGACTGCCTGTATCTGAACGTCTATACACCGGCAAGGACCGGACAGGAGAAGCTTCCGGTGCTGATCTACATCCACGGCGGCGGATTTAAGGGCGGCTATCCCTATGAGGTGGAGTTTGACTGGGAACATATGGCGAAGAAAGGAATCGTGGTAGTAGCGATCACGTACCGCCTTGGCATCCTTGGTTTCCTGAGCCATCCGTGGCTGTCCGCGGAAGCGCCGGACGAGGCGAAGGGGAATTACGGCACGCAGGACCAGCTCGCTGCGATTCAGTGGGTGCACCGAAATATCGCGGCGTTTGGCGGCAATCCGGAGCAAATCACGATCGCGGGCCAGTCTGCGGGTGCGATGAGTGTGCAGAATCTGATGACTTCAGTGCAGGCAGAAGGACTGATTGCCGGGGCAATTATCGAGAGCAGCGTCACAGTTGCATTTGCGGAGAAGCCGGACCGCCGCCATCCGCTTGCACAGGCGGAGCAGATCGGAGTGGAATTTATGGAAAAGGCAGGTATCCACAGCCTGGAAGAGGCAAGGAGTGTGCCTGCAAAGCGGCTGGTGGAGCTCGAAGATGAGGTACTTGGGCCTGGCATTCATTTTGAGCCGGTGATCGACGGAATCCTGATCCGGGAGACAAACTTTGAGGCTTATCTGAGAAATCATCAGCACCGGATTCCGGTGCTTGCCGGCTATAACCGGGGCGAAGCAGCCTCATTCTCAAAGGCGTTTGGCGGCGCAATCCGGGATATGGAGGAGCTGCGGCATTACGCGGAGGGCTTTGGCAGTGAGGCTGAGGAATTCCTGAACCTGTGCGGCGCCCGAAATGACGAGGAGGCGGCTGCAGTATCCGAGAGCATGGCGATGCTGGACCTGGTGGCCGGAGCACGGTTGTTCGGATGCATCCAGGAACAGCAGGGACGCAGTACCTACCTGTATGATTTCAATGCAGATATTCCGGGAGAGGATCACGCAGGGAGCTATCACGGGAGCGAGATGTGGTTTGCTTATGACGGTCTTGCAAGATGCTGGCGGCCGTTTACCGGAAAG
>DKWE01000132.1 GCA_002491565.1 Lachnospiraceae bacterium UBA7160
AGTAGCCTATGGGAGAGTATCAGATTTTCACAGATGCGACTGCGGACATAGCTGCCGATATGATGGTAAAAATGCCTGAGACAAATGCATGAGAGACAAGAGAATATGAAATTAAACTGATAATTTCAACTGAAAAACAGCAAGGCGAGCTTGCTGAATACGGGTCAGTCTGTCTTGTGTAGATTGACCCTTTTACTTTGCCTTGCCGAAATCTGTCGGACAGGCAAGAAGTTTGCGGATCGGTATTCCGACTTGCGAGCCTGACTCTGCCACGACGAATGAACTGATTGAGAAAATCGTGATTCACACAGCCCTTTTTAATTTCTGACAGGTTGCGATTGATAAAACAGGAGCTTTCTGTTAAGATAATGCATATCGGAGCAGAACCCGTCACTTATATGAGAGCTTAGCAAAGCCTGCATTTAGTGAGGCGGCTTTGGAACAGGTAATTGTGGCGCACATCTGGCAGAAAGCATTTTTCAAACACGCTCTAGGTATATGATGGAGAAAGAAGAGAAAATTATGAAAAGCAAGAAGGTAATCCGCATCACGGAATTGAAACTAAAGCTGAATCACACACAGGAGGCACTGGCTGCCTCCATCGAACGTCAGCTGCACCTGAAACCAGGTGCGTTTACGTATGAGATCATGCGCCAGTCCATCGATGCGCGTAAGAAACCAGAACTGTATTATGTATACACGGTCGATGTGTCTGTGCAGCGCCCTGAGTCATTGGCAAAGCGCATGCACGGGGCGAAGGCTTCCCTGGTTGAGCGAAAGGATTATGAATTTCCGTACAGCAGACAAAATAATCCAGAATTCGCCCTATATAATAAGGAAGAAACAGCGCAGCCCGTTGTAGTCGGCAGCGGTCCGGCTGGGCTTTTCTGCGCACTGATGCTCGCGCGCGCGGGGCTTTGTCCGATTGTATTAGAGCGTGGCGAGCCGGTAGAGCAGCGGATGGAGATTGTTCAAACGTTCTGGGAGAGTGGCAGGCTTGATCCAAATACAAACGTACAGTTTGGAGAAGGCGGTGCAGGTACGTTTTCCGATGGAAAGCTGAATACCCTGATCAAGGACCCGGATGGAAAAATCCGCGCGGTGCTGAACGAATTTGTCCATGCAGGTGCAGACCCAGCCATTCGATACCAGCAAAAGCCACACATCGGGACCGATGTGCTTGCACAAATCGTAAAAGTGATCCGAACAGAAATCATCGGCCTTGGCGGTACGTTCCGGTTCGGCGCCTGCCTGACCAGAATCAGTCGGACAGAAGAGAGCAGTAAATCTGGCCGCTATCTTCTGGAACTGAATGGGGGAGCAGAAGTTTTGGCAGCGGATCAGGTGGTACTCGCCATCGGCCACAGTGCGCGTGATACCTGCCGGATGCTGTATGAATTCGGGATGCAGATGCAGCCGAAAGCCTTTGCGGTCGGCCTGCGCATGGAGCATCCGCAAGCTATGATCAATGAAGCGATGTACGGTGATGCCAGCCCGGACCTGCTCGGTGCAGCTCCTTATAAGGTGACACATAAATGTGAGGACGGACGCGGTGTGTACTCCTTCTGCATGTGTCCGGGCGGGTATGTCGTCAATGCATCCTCGGAAGAAGGGCGCCTTGCCGTCAATGGAATGAGCTACAGCGACCGCGCAGGACAAAATGCAAACAGCGCCATCGTCGTGACGGTCACACCTGAGGATTATCACGCGGGCTCTCCGCTGGACGGGATTGCATTCCAGCGTGAGCTTGAGGAGGCCGCTTACCGTTGCGGAGACGGAAAAATCCCGGTGCAGCGATTCGGGGACTTCTGCCACGGCAACACAGACCTGCATAGAGGGGATTCCTCCACGGAAGCGATAGTCCCGCAGATGCGGGGGGCATTCCGGTACGCCGATGTGCGCAGTGTCCTCCCGGAGCCGCTGAATGAGGCGATCATCAAAGGCATCCATGCATTCGGACGCAGGATTCCAGGCTTCGACCGGGAAGACGCGCTCCTCTCGGCGGTTGAAAGCCGCACCTCCTCGCCGGTGCGGATCCTTCGTGACGGCGCCTGCCAGTCCGTCACCCATCCTGGCATCTATCCCTGCGGAGAAGGAGCCGGCTACGCAGGCGGCATCACTTCTGCGGCTGTCGATGGTATCCGGGTTGCAGAAGCGGTGTGCGCGGCCATACAGGAGCAGCGAAATTCGCAACTCTGAAAAAGATAACCAGGCAGCAGAAAAAACAGTTGCTGTACCACCAAGAAAAGGCTATAATGGAAAAAATAGCAGCGCCAAAATGCGTTAAAAGCGTGTTGTTGTTCGCGGCCAGAATGACCGTGAACAGGAAATTTAGGAAAGGGAGAGGAAGAGAGATTATGAAGCAGACGACGAAGTACAGGAAGCTATGGATTTGTATGTTCGCAGTAATGTTGTTTTTGGCAGTGATGCCCGCTGCAGCCAAAGCGGCAAATTATCAGCTTGTGAATATCAGCACAGCTACTCAGGGAGCACGGACAAAGGTCGGAAAGTATTATTTTTACGGCGCATACGATAAAGACAGAAAATACAATATTTATACCTCGACCTCCAAGACAAAATCGGGCAAATCCCTTGGAATAGTCAAACTTATGGACAGCTCGTGCTCGATTCTTACGAACGGTTCGCGTGTTTACTATGTCTCATCGGAGGACTGGACGGAGACCTACTCGAAGCATGTCGTATACGGGGTAGATGTGAACGGGAAGAATCAGAAAAAGCTTTGCACCATTATCGACCCTAAAAGTTATAACCGGGTATTTCTGGTCAAAGTATATGGGGACCAGATCTATTACAGAACCTACGATTTTGACGCAAAGACCAGTGTGCTTGGCAGTATCTCTGCAAAGACAGGAAAGAAAAAAATAGTTGCCAACGGTTACGATGGTTCTGTCTATACAAAGGACAGCGAAAGATATATGTATCTGACCGGAGGAACTAGCGTGGAAGCTAAGAAATCCACTGTAAAAGTTTATGACTGTAAAAAGAATAAGGTGATTAAGACCTATTCTGTCAAAAAGCCTGCAGGCACGTACAGCTACCTGGATGTGAGTATCACCAAAAAATATTGCTATTTTCTTCACACAATCGGCAAGAAAGAAACAGAGGAGTTCAATACTTATAAGATTTACCGATGTGCGCAAAATGGAACAGGCAAGCCAAAGCTGATGAAAACGATAAAGTGCAGCAATGGCGGATTAAAAGGCGATCTGTTTTATTACATTATAACGAAGGAAACGGAGCCTGGAGTATTTTCTTCGACTTACTACCGCTACAACATCACGAAAAATCAGAATAAAAAGATTTCCAAGAAGGCTTATTTCAAGGAACAGGGGATTCCTTACTAACTGAAATCGATTCACAGCATAATCAAGCCAGATACCATGGTCCTTACGTGCAGGCGCGGCGAACCAAGGTATCTGGCTTGATTGCAGCCATGAACTGTAACAATCGCGACGCTCCTTCACAAATTTTTAATAACCTCGGTGTATACTTTACCAATTTTTTATGCTAGAATAAAGAATGGTTCACGGGAACCGCATGGGAGAGTGCCGGTAATACGAATGAATCATCAGACAACACCAACAAAAGCACAGACAACTGCTTCCGATCACGCACCCGCTGGCAGCACCATAAAAAGTCTGCCCGAGCAGGAGCGGCCCTATGAAAAGTGCATCGCCAGAGGAACGGAAGCCCTGAGCGATGCAGAGCTTCTCTCTGTCATTCTGCGGACAGGTTCCAGAGGAGAGTCCGCTCTGGCTTTGTCCAGGAATCTGCTCGACTGCACCGGAATGGGGCTGCTTGGACTCTACCACATGTCCCTTGCCGATCTGCAGAAGATCCGCGGACTTGGCAAAGTAAAAGCGATTCAGCTCAAGTGCATTGCGGAGCTGTCCCGGCGCATTGCGCGGGCAGGCTTTTCCGGTACGGTCTCGTTTCAGGATCCGGCTGCAGTGGCATCCTATTATATGGAGACGCTGCGCCATGAAGAACAGGAGATTTTGCTGCTCGTGATGCTTAACAGCAAGGGAAAGCTGCTGAAAGAAACGGTCATATCCAAGGGAACGGTGAATGCCTCGCTCGCCACGCCGCGTGAGATCTTCATCGAAGCGGTGCGCTGTCAGGCCGTCAGTATCCTGCTGCTGCACAATCACCCAAGCGGCAATCCGGATCCGAGCAGAGAGGATATCCTGATGACAGAGCGCGTGCGCAGAGCAGGCGCGATGCTTGGCATTGAACTGCTGGATCATATTATCATTGGAGACAGACAGGCGGTCAGCATGCGTGAACTGGGATTCTGGCCATCAAAGGAAAAGAGCAATGAGGAGTAAATTACATGTTGTTTCAGAAAGTATGCGGTGTCGATCTGGGCACCGATACGATAAAGATAAAAGACAAAAGCGGGAAAAAATTTCTGTACGATAAAAATGTCGTTGCGCTGCGCAATGACCGGGACGTGCTGGCGGTAGGGAACGCTGCCTATGAGATTTATGAAAAGAATCCACAGAATGTCCAGGTTGTCTGGCCGATGGCGAACGGTGTGATTGCCAGTCTGACGGAGATGGAGATTGTGCTTTCGCATTTGCTGAAGGGTTTTTCCGGATTGCCGGGGACTGAGGCATCCTTATACATTGCGGTGCCAAGCGACGTCACACAGGTGGAAAAGCGTGCGTTTTTCCAGGTTATGCGCGGCAAAATCGGCGCTGGAAAGATCCGGCTGATTGATAAGGGAGTCGCGGACGCGGTGAGCGCAGGGCTTCCGGTGCTTACCTCACGCGGGCATATGGTTGCAAATATCGGGGCCGATACCACAGAGATCTCCGTGATCTCATCCGGAAAGGTCATCCTTTCCCAGACGCTGAAGATTGGGGGGCGCAAGCTTGACCAGGATATCAGTACGATGGTGCGCCGGAAGTTCAATCTGAGTATCGGTAACAAGACCGCAGAGTCCCTGAAGAACAATCTGGCGTTTATGATCAATGGACCTAAGCTGGAGCAAAAAGTATTCGGAATTCACACCCTTTCCGGTCTACCCAAATATGACCGGATTCCGTCACTTGCGGTCAGCGTGGCAATTATAGACACCGTGGATGCGATCGTTGAGAGTATCCAGGCAGTATACCACCGTGTTCCGCCGCAGTTGATGAAAGATATCGCACGGGAGGGCATCTACCTGTGCGGCGGAGTTTCTATGATACAGAATCTTCCGGAGTACATACGGCGGGAGATCGGCATTCCGCTGCATCACATACAGGACCCAAAGAATAGCACTGTGCGCGGGCTGGTGGAGATACTGAACAACCGGGATCTGAGGCAGTTCACTTACACACTGAATGATCTGGCAGGGATGAGGTAAAGGCAGACTGATATGAAAAAGAAGACGAATGACACATTAAAAAATAAATATCTGCTGATTGGGCTGAGCATCGTGTGCGTTGCGCTGATACTTGTCTCCTTTCTGGACAGTGAGGTTGTCTCTCCCATACGGCAGGTCAGCGGAGTTGTAATCACACCGATTCAGAAGGGCATCAACGGCTTTGGCTCCTGGCTGTCGGGGCTGACGGACAATTTCGACGATGCGGTGACGCTCAGAGAGCGGAATAAAGAGCTTCAGGAGAAAGTCAACACGCTGACGGAGGAGAACAGCCGACTGATTCAGGACAAGGAGGAACTCGACAGACTCCGGGAACTCTTTGAGCTGGACGGACAGTATGAGGATTATGAGAAGGTCGGTGCGCGGGTCATCGCGATGGAGACCGGAAACTGGTTCAACCTTTTTACCATCGATAAGGGTTCCAATGACGGGATCCGGAAGGATGCGAATGTGATCTCGGGCGGTGGTCTTGTCGGTATCGTGACCGAAGTCGGACCTACCTGGGCGATTGTGCGTTCCATTATCGATGACAACAGCAATGTCAGTGCGATGATTTCCACGACGTCGGACCGCTGTATTGTGGCCGGAGACCTGAGATTGATTGATGACGGGTGCCTGAATCTTGTGAAACTGACCGATGAGGAGAACCGGGTTCACGTCGGAGATAAGGTTGTCACTTCCTACATCAGTGAGAAATTTCTGCCAGGCATCCTGATCGGCTACATCAGTGAGCTGAACAATGATTCCAATAATCTCACAAAGTCCGGCTTTGTCACACCGGCTGTCGACTTCCGCCATCTCCAGGAGGTACTGGTGATCCTGGAGCTGAAGGAATATGTTCCGTCAACTGCAGTGTCAGAAGGCACTGTGGTACAGGGGGATGCGCTGCGTCAGAGTGAAGGGACGCAGACCGAGAGCGAGACAGAAACAGAGCAATAATGGGAAAAGGAGGGAGCACGGGATGAGACGAAAACTCACTATGGCAGTGATCATTGTCGCCAGCGTTTTGCTGCAGTCGACTGTCTGCCAGATGATTTCGGTCGCTTCAATCAAACCAAACCTTCTTGTCATCGTAACCGTGGCCTTTGGCCTGATGCGCGGGCGGAGGGATGGCATGCTGACCGGCTTTTTCCTGGGGCTTTTGAATGATATTTTTTTCAATACGGTGATCGGCTTTAACGCACTGATTTACCTTTGGGTCGGCTATTTCAGCGGGAATTTTTACCGGATCTTTTACGACGACGATATCAAAACGCCGCTGCTGCTGATTTCAATCTGTGACATTGTATATGGAGTGATTCAGTACGGTTTTCTGTTCCTGATGCGTGGGAGAATCCACTTTTTCTTTTACCTGGGCAGAGTGATATTGCCGGAGATGATCTATACGCTGATCCTGACAATTGTTGTCTACCAGGTGCTGTATGCGATCAATCGCAGGCTGGTATTGACGGACAAAGGAGGTGTAGACGGGATTGTTTGAGCAAAACGAGAGGAAGCCTCCCAAAATGGGCGGATCCCGTATGATTGTGCTTGCCGTTGTCTTCGCAGCTCTTGCGGCAGTTTTGGTGCAGAGATTGTTCTATCTGCAGGTAGTGCAGGGGGAGAATTATCAGAGTAATTTTTCCCTCTCGATCCGCAAAGAGCGCACGCTGAAGAGCACGCGCGGCAATATCTATGACCGCAACGGAAAGCTGATTGCATATAATGAGCTTTCCTACTGCGTTACCTTTGAGGACAACGGAAGCTACGCGAGCACGCGGGTGAAAAATCTGGCGATTAACAGCATTCTTTACCACACAATCAAACTGATTGAAGAACAGGGCGATTCGGTCGTGGATGATTTTAAAATCGAAAAGGCAAAAGACGGGAGCTGGCAGTATAATGTGTCTGGGTTCACGCTGAATCGCTTTAAGGCTGATATTTTTGGCCAGGCTTACATCCAGGATCTGAAAGAGGAGCAGCTGAATATGTCTGCGGAGGACCTGATGGAGCTTCTCTGCAGCACAGAATATTATGGGGTCTCTGATCCTAAGATCACCGAGGCAGAGCGGGAGAAATATGACCTGCCGGCCAGCTATACGGACGAAGAGCTGCTTCAGCTTGTCACCCTGCGGGCGGCGATCGCCGCGAACAGCTTCCAGCGTTACCAGACTGTCACAATTGCGCGGGATGTCAGTGAGGAGACCGTGGCGCGCATCCTGGAAAATACAGCAAAATTTCCAGGTATGGGGATCTCGGAAGAGTACCGCAGAATCTATGCAAACGCAGAGTATCTCGCTCCGCTGATAGGCTATACCGGCCAGATCTCCGCAGAGGAGCTGGAAGAGCTAAGAGAGATCGATGAGGATTATGACGCAACGGATGTGGTAGGAAAGACCGGACTGGAAAGTGTGCTGGAGACGACTCTTCAGGGCGAAAAGGGAACTGAGGTCCTCAAGGTGGACCGGTTTGGCCGGACACTTGAAGTCGAGTCGCGCGTGGAACCGCAGGCAGGGAAGGATGTCTATCTCACAATTGACATGGATCTTTCCAAGGCAGCCTATCAGATTCTGGAGCAGTATATTGCAGGCATCATTTATATTAAGCTGGTAGATGCAGAAGAGTTCAACACGGACCTGGTTGAGTCTGCCGATCAGATTTTAATTCCGGTATACGATGTCTACTATGCGTTGTTTGAGAATAATGTACTGGACGTTGATCATCTAAAGTCAGAGGATGCAACGGACAATGAAAAGGAAGTCTATAATGCGTTTCTGGTCAAAGCTTCCGAGATCTTTGCGACGATAAAGACAGAGCTTTTGACGGAAGCGCCAACCGCGTATAAAGACCTGGAAGAAGAGTATCAGGCATATGAGTCCTATATTGTCAATGATATGCTGATGAAAGGCACTGGCATTTTGAATGAAGATGCAGTAGACAAGACCGATCCCGTCTATGAGCAGTGGACAAAGGACGAATCCATCAGTCTGAAGGAGTATCTCACCTATGCGATCTCACAGAACTGGCTGGATATCACAAAGATTTCTCCGGATACCGCCTATATGAACACGGAAGAAATGTTCACGGCACTGGTGGATTACATTGCGGATTACCTCTACGATGATTCAGATTTCTGTAAACAGGTATACCGGTATCTGCTGAAGGAGGACCGTATTAATGATGCAGAAATCTGTATGCTCCTGTTTGACCAGGGCGTGCTGGAAATGGATGCCGATGCGTACAACCGGCTCGCGAATGGCTCATTGGATGGCTATACCTTTATACGAAACAAGATTTACAATCTGGAGATCCGCCCCTGCCAGCTGGCACTGCGGCCATGCTCCGGCTCTATTGTCCTGACGGATCCGAATTCCGGTGAGACCTTGGCCTGTGTGACGTACCCGGGCTATGACAACAACCGGCTTGCAAACGAAATGGACTCGGAATATTTCCTGAAGCTGAATACGGACAAGTCCTCTCCGTTTTACAGCCGTGCGACACAGGAGGCCATCGCCCCCGGCTCTACGTTCAAAATTGTCTCCGCAACAGCTGGCTATATGGAAGGAGTCATCAGCCTTGGGGAGGGGATTTACTGTACCGGTTCCTTTGATATTCCTCCGTTTGACACTCTGCCAATCAAGTGCTGGAACACATACGGGCATGGTGCCGAGACGGTGCAGACGGCGATCCGGGATTCGTGTAATTTCTTCTTCAACAGCGTAGGCTATCGGCTTGCGACACAGAGCGGCGAGTATGTGGAAGAAGATGGGATTGAGAAGCTGACCAAATACGCGTCTATGTTTGGGCTTGACGCAAAATCAGGACTGGAAGTACCTGAGACAACGCCAAACATCTCGAAGACGGATCCGGTCCGTTCCGCGATGGGACAGGCAGAGCATTTGTTTACAACGGCAGGTCTTGCCCGGTATGTTACAACAATTGCGAACAGCGGCACCTGTTATGATCTGACGCTCGTGGACAAGATCGCAGATGCGTCAGGCAGTGTTTTAGAGAAAAATGAAGCAGATATCCATGGTACTGTCGATCTGCCGCAGGAGCTGTGGGATACGATCCATGCCGGTATGCGCGGTGTCGTCCAGAACCACAAGGCTTTCAACACGCAGAATGCTCCGGAATTTAATGGAGCGAACGGCCTGGCGGTTGCCGGAAAAACCGGTACCGCGCAGCAGAGTACCGACAAGCCGAACCATGGCCTGTTCATTGGTTATGCGCCATATGCAGATCCGGAAATTGCGCTGGCAGTCCGTATCACAAATGGCTACAGTTCCACGAATGCGGCTCTGGTCGCACGCGATGTCCTCTCCTATTATTTTGAACTTCAGGATGAGGAAGAGCTGATTACCGGACATGCATCGATGGCAGATGAAACGACCACATTCACGGATTAATGGGAAGAGCACAGAAGAGACACGGGACGGAATGGTTGCTCATTCGTGACGGTGGCAGGTACATCAGGATGTTTCAATATGGAAGGAAGGGAATTGGTTGTGGAGCGCAGCGCTGTCGTACTAAAGAGCAACCCTTATGGGATTATCGTAAGTCTTGACCCGGATTTGCCGTTTGCAGATTTAAAGCAGGCAGTCGGGGAAAAGTTCCGGATATCCGCTGCATTTTTTAAAGATGCAAAGCTGGTGCTGACTTTCCGGGGACGGGAGCTGACGCGGGAGCAGGAAAACCTGCTGGTAGAAGAAATTGTACAAAATTCCAGAATCCAGGTAGTCTGCATTCTGGACGAAAACCAGCAGACAAAAGAACTGTACCGGACGACGCTGGAGCGCGCCGAGGAAAAGCGAAAAGAGAGTGAGGGCTGTTTCTACCGGGGGACTCTGCGCTCCGGGCAGGTGCTGGAGATGGAGACGAGCGTGGTCATCATCGGAGATGTCAATCCGGGGGCCCAGGTTGTTTCAAAGGGCAGCATTGTAGTGCTCGGCTGCTGTATGGGGAATCTCTATGCAGGGGCGTCCGGAGACCGGAACTGTTTCGCCGCAGCCCTGACAATGAAACCGATGCAGATTCGCATCGCAGACCGCATCGCGCGCAGCGCGATTGTAAAGAGAAAGGATTCCGGAGAATATCCAATCGATCCGAAGATTGCTTTTATCAGGGAGGACCACCTCCAGTTTCGTCCAATTACGAGTGAAGCGCTCGGAGAGTATCTTACTTTGCCAGGTGCAGAAGGATTAAGTGGACGGAACCAGCAGGAGGGAGAAGCTACAAAAAGATAACCAGAACTGAACAGATCAAGCAATGCCAGGAGGATGGATGTATGAGTAAAGTAATTGTAGTGACATCCGGGAAGGGCGGAGTCGGGAAGACGACTTCAGCTGCCAATATTGGTGCGGGTCTCGCGCGGATGAAGAAAAAAGTGGTGCTGGTGGATACGGATATCGGACTGCGGAACCTTGATGTCGTCATGGGCCTTGAAAACCGTATTATCTACAATCTGGTAGATGTGGTGGAAGGGAACTGCCGGATCCGGCAGGCATTGATCAAGGACCGCCATGACCCGAACCTGTACCTGCTGCCTTCCGCGCAGACGCGTGACAAGAGCGCGGTAAGCCCGGAACAGATGATCAAGCTGGTGGAAGGTCTGAAGCCGCTCTTCGACTATATCCTGCTGGATTGTCCGGCGGGTATTGAACAGGGCTTCCGCAATGCGATTGCCGCTGCGGACCAGGCGGTCGTGGTTACGACACCAGAGGTGTCAGCGATCCGTGATGCAGACCGCATTATCGGGCTTCTGGAGGCCGACGGCATCAAAAAGATTGACCTTGTAATCAACCGGATCCGCGTGGATATGGTGCGGTGCGGTGAAATGATGTCAACGGAGGATGTTCTTGATATCCTTGCGGTCAATCTGCTCGGCGCAGTTCCGGATGAAGAAAGTGTTGTCATCGCGGCAAATCACGGAGAGCCGGTCGTCGGAAGCAGTTCTCTTGCCGGACAGGCTTACATGAACATTGCGCGCAGGCTGGACGGGGAGACCGTTCCGCTTCTGGAGCTTGAGACCCAGGGAACCTTTCTGCAGAAGGTCGCCTCCTTCTTTCGGATCAAGTAGGAGGTTTGGATGAAGCACAGACGCATTTCCTTACAGACATCCGGGCAAATCGCACGGGCGCGCACAGAGCTGACAGTTGCTTCTGACCGCTTGAGCTGCATCCCGGAAGAGATTGGACAGATGAGGAGAGAGCTCGCGGAGGTTTTGGATAAATACATGGAACTGGATAAGGATCTGTTTGAAGTACGGCTTGAGATAGCCCGCAAGAATGATCGGGGAGTGAAAGATGCTAAGACAATACAAATTAAGTGATTACCGGTTTCGCCTGATTCTCTGGATCGGGGCGCTTGCCTCTCTGGGAATCCTGGTAATCGGGAGCGCGAACGCCGCCTATCAGACACGGCAGATATTTGGACTGACACTCGGTATCACGCTGATGGTCATCGTCTCGCTGTTTGACTATACCTGGGTTTTGAATTTTTACTGGCTGATCTACCTTGCATCTGCCGGACTTCTTGCATTGGTTTTGGTAGCAGGGAGAGAAGTCGCAGGGGCGAAGCGGTGGCTTAATATCGGCGGTTTTCAGTTTCAGCCATCCGATATCGTGAAAATAATGCTGATTGTCTTTTTCGCCCGCTTTTTCGAAGAGCGGGAGGATGAGATAAGTAAGCTGAAGACGATTTTATTTTCACTGGCGCTGATTGCTGTTCCACTGGCACTGATTTTGAAAGAGCCGGATCTGTCTACCACAATTGTTGTAGCAGTGGTGTTCTGCACGCTCATTTTCATGGCGGGCTTAAGCTACAAAATTGTGGGCGGCATCCTTGTGGTGTGCATCCCGGTTGCTGTCATCCTGATGAGCATCATTGTCCAGCCGGATCAGCAGCTGATTCGCAGTTACCAGCTGAACCGTGTATATGCATGGCTGTGGCCTGAGGAATACCCGGATCTGGCACAGCAGCAGCAGAATTCGATCATCGCGATTGGTTCCGGTCAGCTCTATGGCAAGGGCTTGAACAATGATGAGGTTGATTCAGTAAAAAATGCGAAATTTATCATGGAAGGACAGACCGATTTCATTTTTTCGGTTGCCGGAGAGGAGCTTGGCTTCGTAGGCTGCTGTATCATTGTAGCGCTGGAATTTTTAATTGCCCTGGAATGTCTTTTGATTGGAAGGAGGGCCAAAGTGCTGTCGGGAACACTGATCTGCTGCGGCATGGCCGCGCTGATTTTCTTCCAGACCTTTGTCAATGTTGCAGTGACGACCGGCGTCATTCCGAATACCGGCATCACCCTGCCATTTGTGAGCTATGGACTGACCTCGCTGGTCAGCTTCTGTATTGGTATCGGGATGGTACTGAATGTCGGGCTTCAGACGCGCAGATATTGATCTCCCCTGTAATACGGATGTGTGGCACTTGAGCATCACAAACTTTTTACGCGAAATATTTAAAAGGAGGTAAGATACCATGAATGTAGCATTTGTTGCGCACGACGCAAAAAAGAAACTGATGCAGAATCTCTGCATCGCATACCGCAATATTCTGGCAAGGCATGAACTCTATGCGACTGGCACAACTGGAAGGCTGATTGAGGAGGCAACAAATCTGAACCTCCATAAATTCCTCGCAGGACACATTGGCGGAGAGGAGCAGCTCGGTGCCATGGTGGAGCAGAATCAGATCGACCTGGTAATTTTTTTCCGGGATCCGCTTGGCGGCCGGCACAATGAGCCGGATATCAATAAAGCAATCCGGCTGTGTGACCTTCATAATGTACCGCTTGCGACCAACATCGCTTCCGCGGAGATGCTGTTAAAATCTTTAGACAGAGGAGATCTTGAGTGGCGTGAAATGTACAAATAATCTGGAACATCCGCCTGGCTACACGCAGCGGGAATGGGCACGGGTTCTGCAGCGGGAGGCGGAAGAAAAACGAAAGCAGCGGTCGCTTTTGCTGGCCTTGCTCGGGCTTCTGGCAGCAACAGTCCTTCTGGCTTTTCTGGTCTACTATTTTGTTCTGCGCTCGCATGATTATGAGCTTGAGGTATCCTATGACCGGACAGATACTGTCCTCAGCGCCGGAACGAGCCTGTCATATGGCAATTTAGCTGATTCATATGCGAGTGGTTTGTGTATTGCCAGCGGGGATACGAATATCGGGGCGCTCTCTCTAAGTGCATACTCGGCTGCCCTGTTCAATCTGAATGAGGAGCAGACGGTCTACGCGAAGGATATTTTCACGAGCCGTTCTCCTGCGAGTATCACGAAAATCATGACCGCGCTCGTTACGCTCCGCTATGGAAATCTGGATGATCTGGTGACTGTCACGGAGACCGCAAAGGATATTGAGTACGGTTCTTCTGTTTGCGATATCAAGGTAGGGGATGTCCTCTCATTGCGTCAGCTGCTCTACGGCATGATGGTCGCCTCAGGAAATGATGCCGCGATGATGATCGCAGAGCACGTCGGAGGCTCAGTCAGCAACTTTGTTGCTATGATGAACAGCGAGGCAGCCAAAATCGGCGCGACCAATTCGCATTTTACCAATCCACATGGCCTGACGGATTCCGATCACTATATGTCTGCTTACGACATCTATCTGATTTTTCAGGAAGCGATGTCCTACGATGTATTCCTTGATATTATCAGCAGGAAAAATTATTATGCAGAGTATACGCGTGGAGATGGCACAGCTGCAGCTGTGACCTGGGAATCGACGAATCATTACTTTACAAACGATGCAGAGCCGCCGGAGGATGTCATTGTTTACGGCGGCAAGACTGGTACAACGGATGATGCTGGTGCCTGCCTCTCGCTTCTCGCAAAAGACCGCTATGGCAACCCTTATCTCGCCGTCATTCTGCATTCGGATTCCAAGGATACCCTTTATCCGGAGATGAACCAGCTGCTGTCTTTGATTGAGAAGTAATATTGACTGATTATTTCGAATTGGGTGTTGTAATTTCGGGCGAAATAGACTATAATGGCAACAGGAAAGATATCCGCTACTAAAGGAGGAGATTACCATGATACAGTTAATTGTAGGCGCAAAAGGAAAAGGCAAAACCAAGATTCTGCTGGATAAAGTAAACAGCGAGATAAAGACTGTGCACGGCAGCATCGTCTACCTGGACAAGAGCACGAAGCATATGTACGAGCTGAACAATAAGATCCGCCTGATCGATGTTTCTTCATTCGGACTGGAGTCGAGTGGGGAGTTCATCGGATTCATCTGTGGCATCCTTTCTCAGGATCACGATCTGGAGCAGATGTATCTCGACAGCTTTCTCAAGATTTCCCAGACAGATGAGACCACAGCCAATGAGATTCTCTGCAAGCTGGACAAGATTGGCGAACAGTTTGGTGTGACCTTTGTGATCAGCATTTCCGTTGAGGCATCTGCAATTGCAGAGGAATTAAAGAAAAATATCATTGCGGAGTTATAACATACAGCGCAGTTAAAAGATGCGCAGAACATACGTAAAGAATGCGCCGCGAAATCATTTCTGCATATGGCGCAGATTATTTCTCGGGGACTGATCTTAAGCGCAGAAGAGGAGCGTGCATGCCTGCATCAACGGGGCATGCACGTTTTATTCCCGCGAGCAACGAGCCAAATAGCCATGCTTGCATGGATATTTGACGAATGCCGCGAGGGTAAGTGCCCTGTGGGTACAAATACCCCGCCCCTTGGGGCGAACTTACTAAAAACAAGCTAAGACATGCCCCGTCAGCTTGCTGCGGGGTATTTG
>DKWE01000104.1 GCA_002491565.1 Lachnospiraceae bacterium UBA7160
GGCTCGTTGCTCGCGGGAATAAACGGTTCTGACTGCCCGCGGTTACTATACACGGTATCACTACACAGAGAAATATGGCCCCAGGTTTTGCAGGCTCGTAAAGTGAGTCTTTACAGGTTCTTAGGCTTCCAGAGACCGGAGCAACTGTAAAAATCCTGCGTTCCAGCAGGATTTTTAGCCGACATTGTCTGAGCAGGCTGTGCATCGGCACAGACTGCGAGTTGTCGGCGGCAGCTGCGGAGGTCTTCGGAAGCCTTAGAACCTGTAGACGAACGGTAAGAACCTGCAAAACCTGGGGTCATACTTCTCGTCCGGGGATGCGTGAATAGTAACCTGCCCGCGGGAATAAAGCGGGCTGGGCTTCTTTAACATGTCCTCATATACTGCTTCAGATATTTTCCGGTCAGGCTGTTCTCATCCTCACAGAGCTCCCAAGGAGTGCCCTGTGCAACTATCCTTCCGCCCTCGATACCGCCTCCCGGTCCCATATCAATCACGTAATCTGCATTGCGGATCACGTCCAGATCGTGCTCGATCACAATGACCGTCGCACCGTTTTCGATCAGCCTCTGAAATACCTGCAGGAGCGTCTCCACATCCAGCGGATGCAGTCCGATGGTCGGCTCATCAAAGACAAATACGGAGTCCGACTGCCCCTTTCCCATCTCACTTGCCAGCTTCAGCCTCTGAGCCTCGCCGCCGGACAGACTCGGCGTCTCCTCCCCCAGAGTCAGATAGCCAAGACCGAGGTCATGCAGCACCTGAAGTCTCCGCTCGACATTCGGAAGATCCGCGCAGGCATCCAGCGCCTCATCAACACTCCTATCCATCAGCTCCGGAAGTGTATAGGCTCCATTTTTCTTCTTGGAAATCCGCCGGATCAGGCTAGCCTCCTTCGCATACCGCGAACCGCCGCAATCCGGGCAGGGAATCTCCACATCCGGTAAAAACTGTACATCCAGACTGATCGTGCCAGTGCCATCGCAGACCGGGCAGCGCAGTTTCCCCGTATTGTAAGAAAAATCTCCCGCTTTGTATCCCTTTTCCTTTGCGTCCGGCGTTCTCGCGTATACTTTGCGAAGTTCATCATGCACATCGGCATAGGTCGCCACCGTAGAACGTACATTTATACCGATTGGTGTCGCATCGATCAGCTTGATCTGACGGATGCCATCCGCCGAGACGAAGCGCACATGCTCCGGAAGTTTTTCTCCTTTGATCAATGCCTCAAGCGCCGGGATCAGGCTTTCCAGAATCATGGTCGTCTTTCCGGAACCGGACACCCCTGTCACAGCAATCAGCCGTCCCTTCGGGAAGTCCGCCTCCAATGGTTTCACAGTGTGGATCCCGGAAGTTGACAGATGAATGGTGCCAAGATCAAACATCTGCTCCGCATGGATGTGCCGCCCCATATCAATCACGGATTTTCCTGTGAGGAAGCCTCCGATTCGGGAATCTGGATTCTTCGCTACCTCGCTAAGCTCACCCTGTGCAATGATCGTGCCGCCGCCCGCACCGGCCTCAGGGCCAAGCTCTATGAGCCAGTCTGCCTCGGAAAGCACATGGGTATCGTGATCCACCAGAATGACCGTATTTCCATCGTGCAGGAGGTCCTGCATCACACCCGTCAGCCCCTCCATATTGGAAGGGTGCAGACCGATGGAGGGCTCGTCGAGCACATACAGCACGCCTGTGGTACGGTTTCTGACCGCCCGTGCAAGCTGCATCCTCTGCCGTTCCCCTGTGGACAGCGTAGACGCTGCGCGGTCCAGCGTGAGGTAGGAAAGCCCAAGATCCATCAACCGTTTTGCCGCACTCTGAAAGGATTCACAGATGCTGGCTGCCATCGGCCGCATTTCCTCCGGCAGAGAGCCCGGTACGCCCTCCACCCAGACAGATAATTCAGAAAGCGTCATCGTGCAGGCTTCGGCAAGAGAAATTCCGCGAAGTCTTGGCGCGCGCGCAGCCTCGGAAAGTCTGGTCCCGCCACAGTCCGGGCAGACGCTCTGCCTTAAAAACTTCTCTACCCGCTTCATCCCTTTTTCATCCTTCACCTTCGACAGCGCATTTTCCACGGTATAGGTGGCATTGAAATAAGTAAAATCCATGTCTCCCGCCGCGCCGCTCGTCTTATTCTGGTAGATGATATTTTTCTTGACCGCAGGCCCGTGGAATACAATATCCCGTTCCTTTTCTGTCAGTTCCCGGAACGGCACGTCCGTCCGGACTCCCATTTCACGGGCAATATCTTTCATAAGAGACCACATCAGTGTCTGCCACGGAGCGACAGCGCCCTCGTCAATGGAAAGAGATTCATCCGGCACCAGTGTCGACTCATCCACCGTCCGGACAATCCCGGTCCCATCGCAGCGTCTGCAGGCGCCCTGGCTGTTAAATGCCAGTTCTTCCGCACTCGGCGCAAAAAAACGCGCACCGCACTCCGGACAGACAAGCTCCTGGCCTGCCGCAACGTTCAGGGAGGGCTTCACATAGTGTCCATTCGGACAGCGATGCTCTGCAAGCCTGGAATACATCAGGCGCAGGCTGTTCAAAAGCTCCGTTCCCGTGCCAAAGGTACTGCGTATTCCCGGAACGCCGGGCCGCTGCCGGAGCGCAAGGGCGGCAGGCACATACAGCACCTTGTCTACCTGCGCCTTTTCCGCCTGTGTCATGCGCCTCCTCGTATAAGTGGAAAGCGCCTCCAGATACCGCCTGGAGCCCTCCGCATAAAGAATCCCCAGTGCCAGGGAGGACTTCCCGGAACCGGATACTCCTGCTATCCCGACAATCTTATGTAACGGGATGTCCACGTCAATATTCTTCAGATTATGTACTCTTGCCCCACGCACTCTGATATGCGTGGGGAGCTCGTTTTCCTTGCGATCCAATTGCCTGTACTCCTATTCTGTCTTCCTGCTTCCGCCAAGCTGCTGCTCTGTTGCTCTATGCTTTCTTCATAAACTTATAAACCTTTCCCATACCTTTATACTTCTTATTTTATAACTATATATGAGCAAATACAAACCATTGCACAATGAATTCCATACTGTTCGGACAATGTTACAGAAATGCAAAAGAAAGTTTTTACTACAAAAACAATTTAACAACCTCGTACCTAACCCGGATAAACCAAGACCAAATTATTTCCCTCCTATACAAGATTTACTGTATAAGTCCAGTTTC
>DKWE01000119.1 GCA_002491565.1 Lachnospiraceae bacterium UBA7160
TATCTTCAACATATTGTCAACGCTTGCATCCACACCGCCGTTTCGCACGATTTCCGCTCTCTTGCCAAGGGCTTCCACCATTGCCTGCTGTTCCTCGCTGGGTTCCAGCACCACATCGGTGTACTCTGCTTCGGGAACAGGAAGTTTCAGCATATCCGAGGTCTGAATGTCTGCCGCTTCCTTAAATACTGCCATCAATTCAGGCAGATTGAAAAAGCGGGCAAACCGTGTCTTTGCCCGGTATCCTGTTCCTTCCGGTGCCAGTTCCACCGATGTCACTGTTTCACCAAAGGTAGATGCCCAGGCATCAAAATGTCCAAGGTTCATTTCCATCAGCGAATTGTACTGCAGATACCGCATCAGCGTATAAAGCTCCGTCATACTGTTCGAGATCGGCGTTCCTGTTGCAAAGGTAACGCCACGGCTTCCGGTAAGCTCATCCATATAGCGGCATTTTGCAAACATATCGGAGCTTTTCTGCGCTTCGGTCTGGGCAATACCGGCGATATTCCTCATTTTTGTATAGAGGAACAAGTTTTTGAACCCGTGGCTCTCGTCCACAAACAGTCTGTCCACGCCCAACTGCTCAAAGGTGACAACATCATCTTTCTTGCTCTGGTCATTCAGACGTTCCAGCCTTGCCTCCAGTGATTTTCTGGTTTTCTCCATCTGCTTGATGGTGTACTGCTCCGCATCGGTGTCCCTTGCTTCTTCAATCTGGAACATCAGCTCATCAATCTGATTCTGCAGCATCATTTTCTGCCGTTCCACGGACAGCGGAATACGCTCAAACTGCGTATGTCCGATGATGACCGCATCATAATCACCGGTCGCAATTCTGGCGCAGAACTTCTTTCTGTTGGCAGGCTCAAAATCCTTTTTGGTAGCAACAAGAATATTTGCGCCGGGATACAGCTTGAGAAAATCGCTCCCCCACTGTTCTGTCAAGTGGTTTGGCACGACAAAGAGCGATTTCTGGCATAAGCCAAGCCGTTTTGATTCCATGGCAGACGCAATCATCTCAAACGTCTTTCCTGCCCCTACACAATGTGCAAGCAGCGTGTTGCCGCCGTACAGCACATGAGCAACGGCATTTTTCTGGTGCGGGCGAAGGGAAATTGCAGGATTCATGCCCTGAAATGTGATATGGCTTCCATCGTATTCACGGGGACGGGAACTGTTAAACCTCACATTGTATTCCTGCACCAGATCGGCACGACGTTTCGGGTCTTTGAAAATCCACTCCTGGAATGCGGCTTTAATCGCATCCTGCTTCTGCTGTGCCAGCATGGTTTCTTTCTTATTGAGGACACGCTTCTCCTTTCCATCCTCCTCAACCTTATCAAAAATACGGGTATCCCTCAGATTCAGCACATCCTCCAGCAGCTTATATCCATTTACCCGGTCTGTACCGTAGGTCATGCGCACACGGACATTTCCGTAACTGTCCCGGCTTTTCCCACTGATGTTCCATTCTCCCGATGATTCAGAATAACGGACATCAATGACATTGCCCAAAAGATAGGACGGAGTCTGGAACAGCTCTGCCATAAAGTCACGGATGTACTCCTGCTTGATCCAGGTAGCACCAAGACGCACTTCAATATCGGACGCTTCCAGCTCACGGGGCTGTATCTGCTCTAAGAACGCCACATTGACCGCATATTTCGGGTCACGTTCTGCAAACACTCTTGCTGTTTCCAGCTTCCTCCGCACGTTGCCGGACAGGTATTCGTCCGCCGTTTCCCACTGATCGGTCAGGGGATTCATAAAAATGACGCCACGAAGTTCCTCGGTCAGCTCGGCTTCACTCTTACCGGACAGCTCCATCATGTAGGGAATATCGACCCTTGCCTTTTCTCCCATAGATACCGCCAGCGCTTCACTTGCCGTATCCACGCTTGTGACCACTTCGGCTTTCTTGATGGTGCGTTTGGAGAACATATCGGCTTTTCTTTCCAGATTACCCTCATTATCGAGGATTTCCAGGGAACACAGCAGACAATAGCTGTTATCCTGATTAAATGCCCGCTTATTGGCGCTGCTGCTGAGCAAGCCATACTTTTTCGTATAGGCATCGTACAAGGTGTTGAGCCTTAACTGAAGCTCTGCAATCTGCTCCTCACTTCCGTCGTTGGTCTGACAGTCAATCAGTTCCTGGGCGCAGTCCCGGATGGCAACCATGCCTTTCACACGCTCTGCGGTTGCTGCCGGCAGATTCATTCTGCTCATCACAGAATTTTCCCGGTAATAAACCTCACCATCCACTACGGTGTAGGTAAAGTTCTTCACCTTCGGATCTGCAGGAATAGTGACAACCTCATCCTCCAGATCGGTATCCTGCACCTGAACCGCTTCAATGGTTCCGTGAATATGGGAAATGGCTTCCTTGAGCTGTTCTGCCAGATCAGCTCCCTCAATGGGCTTCACCGTACATTCCATTTTCCCGTACTGCGTACTTTCCTCGGTCAGTGTACCCAGCACCATCTCCGGGTGCTCTGCGAAATACTGATTGATAGTAAAGCCTTCTGCGCTTTTACCTAGCTTCGTCCACTCCGCTTTTGCAATTCCCGGAGATTCCCGCTTTTGCAGGAACAGAATATCCGCCACAACATCCGTACCGGCATTTCTCCGGAACGCATTATTAGGCAATCGGATTGCTCCCAAAAGGTCTGCTCTCTCAGCAAGATACTCTCTTGCCGAAGCATTCTGCTTATCCATCGTGCCGGATGATGTGATCACCGCCACCACGCCGCCTGGACGTGCCTGATCGATGGATTTGGCAAGGAAATAATCATGTATCTGGAAATGATGGCGGTCATATTTCTTATCCACAACGCTGTAGTTTCCAAACGGCACATTACCGATGACCACATCAAAGAAATCATTGGGGTAGGCTGTCTTTTCAAAGCCATCAATGGTAACCGCTGCTTTCTGATAAAGCTGTTTGGCAATCCGCCCGGTGATGCTGTCCAGTTCCACACCGTACAGTCGGCTGTCCTGCATTTCCTGCGGCAGCATACCGAAGAAATTACCAACACCCATGGACGGCTCCAGAATATTTCCGCTTTCAAATCCCATCTGCGCCAAGGCATCATACATAGCTTTGATTACAGTAGGGGAGGTATAGTGGGAATTTAAGGTTGACGCTCTGGCTGCGGTGTATTCCTCCGGGGTAAGTGCGGCAGAAAGCTCCTGAAATTCATCTGCCCATGCTTCCTTTCGTTCATCAAAGGCATCTGCCAGACCACCCCAGCCCACATACTTTGCAAGCACCGCCTGTTCCTCCGGTGTTGCCATTCTGCCCTGAGACTCCAGCTCTTTCAGAAGATGAATAGCATCCATATTCATGCGGAACTTTGCTTTCGGACCGCCAGCACCCAAATCCATATCCGTGATATGATAATTGGTCGGTGTATGCTTCGGTGCTTCTTTCTCCGGTTCCCCAACACGGATTTTTTCAACCACAATATCATACGGAAGCTGATTCTTCTCTCCCGGATATACGGCAACCGTTTCCGTCTGCGGTTCAGCCGGTTCCTGCACGGGTTCCAGTTCCAGGTTATCCCACTGCTGTTCCTCCACAAAGGAACGGACAAACTCCGTGCTTTCACTACGGAAAATAGGGAATCCTGCCCCATTCTGAAAGGTAATATCCCGCAGGCTGACCCTTCCGGTCTGGTAATCCACGGCATCAATCTGGAACTGCCTTTCCTCAATGTTCAGCTTCATACCGATGGGGAGATAATCTTTTCCCTTGTACTCATGTACCAGATAATGGGAACCGTCCTCTGCTTCGCCCATCAACACAAGGTTTTGACCGTGCGACCAGATTCGCTTTCCGTAATGCGCCCACTGCCCCGAAGGGAATCCCGTTACCGGAACGCTCTCGCCACTTTCAAGCTGTTTATCCAAGAGCTTGCGTCCAAGAATATCCGCTACCGTTTGGGCATCGTCCCCATAGAACTCATAATTGCCATCATGCTCAAAGCCGACAAGGACGCTTACTTTATACTTCTCACGGATGCGGTCATACTCGGATTCCCTTGAAGCATCCAGCACAGCAGGCTGTTCTGCGGGAATATCCGCTTCGTCCGTTTCCTGCTCTTTGGCAAGATCGGACATCTCCATCTGCTGTTCCCCTTGATTTGCTTCCAAAGGCGACTGCTCTGCTTCTTCCGCTTCCTGCACCACCTCGCTCTGTTCCGTATCCTCAATGCTGGCTTGCTGCTCTATGATTTGTTCCACATACTCGATAATCAGATGGTCATTCAGCGGATTGCCCCGCACCAGATCATCCAATGCCGCTTTTTCATAGGCATAAGTAAAGAGCGGAAGCATTTTGTCCCGAAGAACAATCGTTCCACTCTCAATCTCATCGACCAGGTATTCCGTTCCATCCACATACACCGGATCACCGATGGCATAACCATATACCGCTACCAGCTCCGGTGCATTTTCATCCCGCAACGGAAGCATCAGATCTGTACCATATTTCTGTGCTTCCAGCAGAACCGCTTTGGACGGCGTGAATAAAGAGAAGGTGCCATTTTTGTATGCGACCACATCTGCAAACAGGCTCTGCATCTGCTCATAACGCTCATCGGTTTCATGCAGTCCCCCAATGATGGAGGACATATCTGCTACCACATTTTCAAGCCAGTCTGCATTTTCCAGCTTCTTTTCCAACGCTTCGCAGACACTAAACATATCCACATCTTCCGGCAGGTCAAGTGCTGTTCTGTCCTGCCTGTAATAGAAGCTATTAAGTCTCTGTGCAAGGGCATGACGCTCAAATCCCGGCATACGAAGGTAATCCTTTTCCTTCAGATACCGCCCGGTCAGGATCAGCTTCTCAACACGGTCAGCGGATTGCGGCCATTTCAAAAGAGCCGACGGAGCATCCTTATCCCCATAATTGCCACGGGCAAGCATAATACCTTTCCCATTATAATCGGCATGGCTGTTATCCGCTCCGCAAAGGGCATGGGAACTGCCTCCAATTCCATATCGTTCCTTGAGAAATTGTGCCTTTTCTGCACTGGTATGGTCAAGGATAAAGAAAGAATAGGTTGACAGCACGCCGTCCGAATATGGCCCGCCGCCCATGAAATAATGGTCTATTTCATCTTCTGTAATGAAATCCACATTGTCACGGAACCGCTCCACCGTAGATACCGGCAGATGCACCTGTCTGTTTTCCAGCTCCGCAAGACGGCGAAGCAACTTCTCCGGGCGGTGGAAATGAAACCGCAGAATGGAGCGGTCTTCTTCATACCGCATGACGAAATCCCCAAGTCCCTGCAGGGTATCCGACACAAAAGCCCTGTCCTCCAGAAGCTCGGCAATTCGCTCCGTACTATCCGGGAAACCACCCCGGAACAGCTCCTCGTCCAGAAAAAACTCCCCGTTGCAGTCCTGATGCAGATACCACAGTTTTTGCGCCACTTCAAGACGTTCATTGGGAATCGCCTGATTCAGAATAATCTGCGGTGCATAGCTGCCGGAGTACAGCAGCTCCTTTGTTCTCTGTGCAACCTGTTCCCAGGTCAAAACTGCGGCATCGTTGGACAGCTCGGCTGACTTGCCCTTTGCAAACCTCATTCCGTTTTCATCGAACCACACGGAATAAGAAGTGCCGTTCTCCACAATTCCCTTTGCACCATACCGATACTCGTTTTTCAGAAATTGTGCGTCATCCCCGGCATCCAACATAAAATGGGCAGCAACACGGAGCACACTTTTGCTCTGGTTACTGCCCATTCGGATCACTTCATCCACAACCGGAAGTGGAATCTCTTTTTCGGCAAGGATTTCGGATAGTTCGGAATTATCCGGTGGCGTATTTAGCTGTAAACGATCTCGCTCAGAACCATTTCCTCTGCCCGACTCTGAATGTTGCTCATCCTCTGCAGCCACTGCATCTGGTTCTCCGCTTTCAGCGCTTCGGTCACGCCCTCCGCTTTCGCCATGCTCTCGGTCAGCCGCTCCATCCTCTCGTCCGCTGTCCGGTCGATCTCCATCAGGTGCGCTGTGAGCTTCCCACTCAGGAGCATCCCCTGATACAGACCGCTGTGGTTCTCCTTCAGATATGCTTTCCGCATCCGCCCGAATCTGCCCATTGGCTGCTTCGGCTGCTCGTCCATCTGTAAATTCGGGATCAGAAATCCCGCTCTGTTCGTGTAATCCATCTTCATCACTTGAAACATCTCCTTCTGCATGAGCTTGTTGGGTTTCATTTCCGCTTTCGCGCTTTAGAGTGGTAAAGTCATTATAACCACTTTCTACTTCATTTGCAAGCGGTTTCTTCTGGTTTTCTTCGATCCTGGCAATATCAAGTGTTCTGATAAAGCGTCCTATATCCCTCAGAATGGGCATCGCTGTTTCAGAAACCGCATTGCCGATCTGTGCCAGTGCCATCGGGGTGCTGAACTCCGTGATATACTGAAAATCATACGCATCAAAATACTCGCCGGTATCAACACCACAGCGTTTCGCCAGCATATAATGCAGGCTGTTGTTCATCAGCTCCCGAAAGCGCACTTCCAGGTTGAGATCATCCAAATCCTCCAGAAAACTGCCCTCAATGGCATACTGAAGTTTATCCAGATAATCCGGAAGATTGTCAATAACCGTTTCCATTGACACCTGACGCAGACAGTCCGATAAGTCATAAAAGCTCTGGTCAATGGGATAATTCTCTTTTAAGTAATCTGCCAGCTTCTGCTGATCTTCCTCCCGGAGCTGCCACAGATATGGGTCTTTGCCATTGGGAAGCCGATGGGTGTCTGACACATCAAACACATACTTGAGCCGTGGCCAATCGCTGGAATCGTCGATCAGGGCAATACCCTTTGCACCACGATTGACCCATCTGCCCATTTTATTGTTCCACAGCTCCAACGATGCACACGCCGTGGCATCCGGTCTTTGGGCGTGTATCAGAAGCTGTTCATTAAAAGGATACCGGTACAGCCGGGAAGCTGTATCCAGATACCCCATCCAGCTATATGGCGAACGGGCAACCTCCTTGGCTGCCTGTTCCGACATACTGCTGATCATCTGGTATTTACTCGCCATTCGTTTCCTCCATCATTAACGTTCTATGCCCTTTTTCCGGTCATTGACAAATTCCATATCATAGCCGGGATATTTTCCTCCATTCTCCACTAGCCTGATTCTCGCAGCATATTTTTTGCCGGTTTTCTTGGAAACAAGGTTCTTTGCCAGATAGCTGCCCTTATTGATGAGGGCTTCGGCAACCTTGCGGGTAAAGGAAAGACCGATACTCTGCATGAATTTGTTTTCCTTCCAAAGTGCGAAATCGCAGTCCCGTTCTGCGCAGGAATAACTCTGCTTTCTCTCCACCACAGCTCCACCGCACCTTGGGCAGATTCCAATGGTATCCGCTTTTGATGCGCCGGAAAAAACAGACTTTTCCTTCTCACCGACCTGGGCATAATCGCAGACCAGCTTTTTTACCAGTTCAGTGATGCTCTGCATAAAGCTGTCCTCGGTCACTTCTCCCTGTTCCATAAGAAGAAGCTGGTTTTCCCACTCTGCCGTCATCATCGGAGATTTAACCACCTCCGGCAACAGGGCAATCAGCGCAACAGCGTCATCCGTTGCCAGAAGCTGTCTGCCCTTTCTGGTGACATAGCCGATATTCACCAGCTTTTCAATGATACCGGCTCTGGTGGCAGGTGTCCCCAATCCCTTCTTTTCTGTTTCCTTTGCAAACTCGCCGTTCCCGGCTCGCTCCATAGCAGAAAGCAGGGTATCTTCCGTAAACGGCTTCGGAGGACTTGTGAAATGCTCCGTCACATCGGAAACAACAGGCGAAATGACAATGCCTTTCGCCGCCTCCTGGGGAATCACGGTATCGTCCCCTTCCTTCTTCTTTTTCTTCACAGAAGCAAATGCGGCAAAGGCTTCCTCAATAGCTGTCCATCCTTTTTGAAGAATCGTTTTGCCCTTTGCGGTGAAAACCACACCTTCACATTCTGCCTTAACGGTTCGCTCCAGATATTTCATCGGCTCTGCGGCAGATGCAATCAACCGCTGTGCGATCAGGCAGAAAATCGCCTGTTCACCTTTGGATAAAGAAGAAATATCCGCTTCCAGGCTTGCCGCTGTCGGGATAATCGCATGGTGGTCTGTGACTTTCTGATTGTCGATCACATTCCAGACATTCGGGGCAAAGGTCAGCTCTACCGCAAACGGCAGTATCCCCGGCAGCGCCTGAATGATATTCCGGGCGGTACTCTCCATATCCTCGGTCAGATACTGACTGTCCGTGCGAGGGTAGGTGACAAGCTTTGCTTCGTAAAGCTTTTGGGTGTAATCCAGCGTCTGCTTTGCCGTATAGCCATAATAACGGTTGGCTTCTCTCTGCAGCGTGGTCAGGTCATAGAGCTTTGGCGCATTGCTGCTCTTACTCATGCTGTCAGCTTCCGTGATCACCGCCGACTTGCCATCACACCTTGAAGCAAGCTGCTCTGCTTCTGCCTTTTTCCTGTTTTCCTCGGCAGTCAGTTTATACCCGTCACCGGAAATATGTACCTTGTAATAGGCTTCCTTTTGGAAACCGTCAATCTGCGCCTTTCTTTCGGTGAGCATTGCCAATGTTGGCGTCTGCACTCTGCCCACCGTCAATTTCCTGCCGTACTGCGTGGAAAACAGTCTTGTACCATTGATTCCAACCAGCCAGTCCGCTTTGGAACGGCACTCTGCCGATTGGAACAGGCGGTCATACTCGCTCCCCGGACGGAGATTTTCAAAGCCCTCCCGGATTGCACTGTCCTCCATCGAGCTGATCCACAGCCGGAACATCGGCTTGGTACACTTTGCCTGCCGATAGACCATACGGAAAATCGCTTCCCCCTCCCGTCCTGCGTCACAGGCATTGATCACGCCGTCCACATCGTCCCGGTGCATCAGTTTCTTTACCGTCTGATACTGTTTCTTTGTGGCAGGGGATACCACTGTCTGCCAATCCTGCGGCAAAATCGGCAGATCTTCAAACCTCCACTTGGCGTACTTTTCATCATAGTCCTGGGGCTGTGCCAGCTCCACCAGATGCCCGACGCACCAGCTCACAAGATAGCCGCTGCCTTCCAGATAACCGTCCTCACGTTTATATGCGCCGATCACTTTGGCAACCGCCTGGGCAACACTCGGTTTCTCTGTAACCACAAGTCTCATGTTCAAATCCTCCTAAAGAAAAAACGGGGATGCAAAAAGCATTACCGCCTTTGCACCCCCGCCGTATGACTGCTTACTCCTCGTCATCGTCCAGATAATAGCCGTCATCCTCGTCAGAGGTGCCTGAACTCTTATCTGCTGCAGCATATTCAGCGGAATCCTCGTTTACGGTTTCACCCTCGTCCATGTACTCCAAATCTTCATCGTCGGAGAAGGAACCGTCATGTTTCGGCTTGTAGATTTTGATGTAATAATACCCACCGGCAATCACACCACCAATGACAAGCAGAATCAGAAGTGTCCCCATATTGCTGCTCTTTGCAGGCTGCTCCGGCTCAACAGGTTCTTTTTCAACCTCTTCCTTTTCGGTTTCCTCCGGAATCACCACCGCAGGCGGTGTCTGCTGACTATCGGAATCCGCTTCCTCCGTCAGAAATTCCTTCAAATCATTTTCATCAATCATGGACAGCATATACACATTCTGCGATGTGCTGGCATGGTCAATTACCAGAAAATAGGTGTTGTTGTTGGCAGTCTGAATGGTATAGAACTCCTTGCCGGATTTCCCATCGGTGAGATTATCCAGCACCGTACCGTTGCCATCCACGGAGAAAGCCTCCTCATTGGTATCTTCCGCAGGCTGTTCCTCTGTCAGCTGGGTTTCCGGTTCACTCTCGGCGGGTGCTTCGGTTTCGGGAGGAATTTCTTCCCCCGTAAACTCCTCCTCGATCACCACATCAGATGCGGCCTGCGACTCGTCCACATAGGCAAATGCCGTGACGCTGGAGGATAGCACCAGCATCAGCATCATTGCCAGAACACTTACACCCTTAAACCATTTCTTCATTCTCATGTTCAAAGTCCTCACTTTCTGCGGTGTCCTTCGCACCGCTCTCCATGTGCATATTTCCTTCGGCATCAGACACAAAGCGAACGCTTCCGTTCTGAATGCCGTCCAGCAGCTCCAGCATATCCGCACCATTCATCTGCATGGAACGGATGCTCTTGATAATTTCCTGATCCTCAAGCTGCTTTCGCTGCTGTCTTAACTGTTTCAACTGCTCCTGCCACTCGGAAATCTTCTTTTCGGTCTTTTCAATTTCCTCAATGACACGCTTCAATTTTACGTTCATATACTGATCCTTTCTTATGGCAGCCGCCCGAAATGATAGAAATGGCTCTGCCAATAGTTTGTATTGATTGATGTGTACTGGATCGGTGACCCACAGTGAATCATCATCCCGTCACCCACATAAATACCGACATGGCTTGCGCCGGAGGTATTGTAGGTTCCCTGGAAGAAAATCAGATCGCCCGGTTTTGCTTCACTCGGAGATACAATCGTGCAGGCACGAAGCAGCCCATCGGCTGTCATTCTGCCGACATTCCATCCGTTTCCGCAGTTATTGATGACCCAGCTCACATAGCCGGAGCAATCAAAGCTGGTACTCGGTGAAGAACCGCCCCAGACATAGGGATACCCCAGATACTTCTCCGCTTCATGGATCATCCTTGCAAATCTGACATCGGACAGTGCTTCGGGCGGTATCTCATAGCGGAATCCATCGCCGTCAATGGACGGCAGGGTATTTATATCAAAGAGATAGTCCCGGTTTCCATAGGTCAGGTTATAGAGGTCATACCGCTGTATTTCTTCCGGTGTCATTCGGCTTCTTAACACAGAATCCAGTCCACGGTTCGTCAGCGTGACATTCAGGCGGTTGATCTCCTGCGTTGAGGTCACTTCCACCTCCCGGCTTCCGTTGCTGTCCGCAATAAATGCTTCCCATGTCTGGTGTCCATGAGCGGAAGCCGCCGCATGGCTGTCATAGTAAACATCAAACTGCACACCGTACCGGTCAAAGTTTCCGGTATCCTCAACGGTATATTCCACGCCGTTCATCACGACCTTTGTTCCCATCGGGACGAAAGGATTATTCGCATCGACCGCAATCGTGTGATTGGCTGTCGGATACGCTCCGCTGGCTGTCGGCCCGCCCGACCATACACCGCAGCAGATACGGCAGTTACAATAACCGCTTGTCACTACCATTCCAAGTGATTCTCCCACACGGACTGTCCTGGTTTCCGTCACAGTATCCTGGATGGCATCCACGGTAAGTCTATACTGCGCCCGGAAGATTTCTTCCAGCTCGTCCTTTACCTGCCGGTATGTAAACTCACCGTACTTTGCTGTGAAGTAAGAAATGAGATGATACGGATTGTGGGAGATTTCATCCACCTGATAGTTGTACTCGTCATAGCCCGGATGGGTGCGCTCCATATTGTTGATCTGATTATTCAGCGCTTCCTCCAATGCCAGATACGCATTTTCCACCGCATAGATTTCTTCATCGGTGCTGGCATAGGTTGTGGAAATAATGGAGGTTCCCACTCCGGCAATGGTGGCACTGCAGCTTCCCAAGCCTGCCATAATGGTTACAAACAGCACAGTCAGTATTCCAAGCGGAATAAACAAGCCTTTGTTTCTGGCAAAGAAGCTCTGTATCACCTCTTTGACTTTTCTGCCTGCACCAACGGCTGTTTCCGCAGCCTTGCTCCCGGAAGCTGCCGCAGATGTGCCGCTCTTTGCGGCTTTATAGGCGGCTTTCTGATACTCCCGCTTGATCTGATTTTTCTGCAAGGCATGACGTTGTGCGGCTTTTGCACCGCTTTTCTCGCCCGCCTGCACACTCCGCAGATTTTCGGCAATCAGTTCAGAGCTGTCCGAAGCGCTTTCACGCAATCGGCTTCTTTTGCTCTCCTGCCGGACTTTTGCCTGCCGAACCGCCGAAGCTGCCGTGTGTTCAGCCAGCAGTTCGGCTTTATGTGCGCCTTTTACTGCAGCATTGTCATCTTCCGTTTCATTTACTTTGGAATGGATTGCCACAGTTCCGGTATCGGATACCACACCAGCCGCACGGCTGACCACCTTGCCGGAAGCACCCCGTGCCATTGACTGACCGGGAAGGGATTCATCCTCAAAGGATAATCTGCCCTGTTTCCGGGCCGTCTGATTGACCTGTTCTTTTTTCTGCTTCCGGGCAATGGTATCTTTTGCTTCCGCAAAGGTATCGCTGTCCCCGGACATTTCACGGTACAGCCTTTGCTGACGCTTTTTTCTCTGCAGCCGGCTTTCCGTTTTCTCCTTTCGCCGTGCTTCATGCCGGTCCTGCAAAGCCTGTCCCACTGAGGACACAGAGGAGACGTTGGAATAACGGACACTCTCTGCATGAGAAAGTGCCTGTTCCGCTCCATCCGCCGGTTCTTCCATTTCCTGATCTGCCATAACGGAAGCAGTTTTTGTGACAGCACCATTATATGGCAACTGTGCAGACGAATGATCCTGCGGCAACTGCCCTTCATGATGTTCCTGCCGCCCTTTTGCAGAGTCCGCTTCCATCTGCCTTGATAACTTCCGATACCGCTTTTTCTTTCCGCTGTTTCCTTCCTCTTTTGATTCCGGCATCTGGAAATCATCATCTATCTCTCTGTTCCTTGAGGAAAAATCCTCATTTTCAAAACGGCGGCTGATTCTTTCCTGTTTTTCACCGGAAATATTGGACTGCACAAGACCGTCCCGTGTCATTTTCTGCACGGATTTTTCCCGTGCCTTAAATTCTTCCCCTCGGATTTTTCATCACCACCTTTCGGGCGGGGCAACCATCATACGGAGCAACCGGCTTCCTTAGCGTACTGTTCCCAGCGGGTCAGCATCTGTTCCATATCCTGAAATGCGCCGTTGGAGAACTCCTTGACAACCTCCCCCAGCGGTACGCCGTACTCCATCAGGTTGATAAACAGGTTCTGCGTGTCCACATATTCCATGACCGTCAGAAGATCATCCAGCATGGCATTGAACACTTCCTCTCCGGTTCCCGGCGTGGTTTCCAATTCCTCCTTGCTGATGGGTTCCTCATATCTGGCATCAGGGCTGCTCTCCTTGGCGTTCTGGTCATTCACACCTCTGCACTCCATACCGCAAGCCCGGATCGGCATATCCAGCCGCCTGCCGATCACTTTCATATTGGTCAGATAGCTGTCGCACATACGCCCCATTTCCCGGCGCACTTCCAGATACGGACGATGATGCTGTTTCAGCTTCTCCTCCTTCTTCCACATGAGAATCAGATTTTCCAGCATTTCATAAAGCTGATTCATGCCGGATTGCAGCCCGCATAAATCCTCGATGCGGACCGCAACCATCTGTTTCCCGGTTTCCATGCAAATCATGTTGTTTCTGTTTTTATCCATTCACGATCCTCCACATAGTTCTAATTATTTCTTCCCGGCAGATAAAGAAGAAGCAGCCCCATCGGACTGCTTCACTGCCTTGCTCTTTTTCCGCTTATCATATTCTGCATAAGCCATCAATCTATTTTTTGTACTCTGTTCCATCATCTCACCTCTTTCTTACAATTCCGCTGCCACAGCTTTGTGCGGGGTATTCTTGTTCACGACCATCTCAGCAACTTCCTTTTTCTTTTCTCCCAGTCTTTTCATCAAGGATTCCTTCGCCCTGGGCTTATCACGCTCCGCCTTTTTTGCCTGCATCCGCTTCTCATATGTTTCTGTTTTTTCAAAAACCTTGTCCTGAGAATCGTAGTGATAAACAGAGCCGGACAGGCGATCCTTCGGAGCGACTTCCGTTTCATTGACGCTCTTCACCATTTCTTCCAGCTCTCGGAAAGACATATCACCCCTATCAGGGAGCAAAAGCACCTCATGCACAGACGAAGGGAGAATAAAGAAGTCTCCGGATAACCTTTCCGATGCCTGTTCCATAAACTCCGGATAGAAGATACAGCCAGCACCATTTACCCCTTGATTACAGGTTGCAACATACATGGGATTTTCTCCCATCGGAATCATGTCCGGCTCTATCCCCATCATTTCTGCCAGGACTTCTTGCACACTGCGAACGCTGAAAGGAAACTGCTCCGGTGCATTTTTCATAGCATCCGCATGAAGCCTTTCTGCAGAAATGCCGTAGTTTGCAAGCATTTCATTCGTCACGAGAATCGACGCAATGCCACTTTCACTGCTATTCATGACAAAACGATATACCATAGACATATCTTCATGGTTTACATGGGGAGTGCCAGCCAGCATTGCTTCATTTCCCGCAGTCGGAACCACCTGTACCATGAGTTTTTCTTTCATGGCTTCATAGTCCATAAGTTCCGACAGATGAATGTCGGGATGATTGGAAAGCGCCTCACTGACTTTTACCCCGATGCTCTGCAGAGCCACCCCAAAGGACATTCCCTCCTCAACCTTTTCAAATTCACCCTTTAAATCAAGGCTGACTCCGAGATTGGAATGTTTCGGCTGTACGGAGATGCCATAATAACTTTCTCCCTGCAGCTTCTCAACCTGCCTGGAAGTAACCACAATATCCTGCATCGAATCCGGCATCACAGCCTGCAAATTCTCTGCCACTTTTTCAACAAATTCTTTGTAATCCATAACCACCATTTTTAACCTTTCATTTTCTTTGCGACCACTACCACTCTGCCGTTGGTCAGGGTATATTCACAGGTGGACAATGTGATCAGCTTATCCCCGTACTCTGCGCTGTTGCCTGTTTCATACAGAGCCAGCTCCTTGCAGGTATTCACATAGTCCATGTATTCCCCTTCATTCTCCGCTTCCACGAACGCATAATACGCAAAGGTATCGCTTTCATAAACCGAAGTCACAAACACAGCGATGATCTGATAAACACCCTTTCCGTAAATGGTGTCAAACTGTATCACCGGATGCTCCAGATAATAATCCCTGGATTTGTATTTATCCAAATCCGCAAACATGGAGCCGCTGTTCATGTGATGTCCGTAGATAGTGATATTGTCCGAAGTCTGAAGGTCACATTTCTCTGCGATATAGGGTGTTCCGCTTTTGGAATACTCCCCGTTGAAATCCCGGTGCAGGTAGTAGTCTTTCGTTTCTGGATGGTACATGACCGGGTAATTCACATTGGTTCCTTCGATCTGTACCCACCCAACACAATCCGGATTTTCGCCGTGAAGGGCAAGCACACCTTCTGAAATGCTTTCATCGGCTTGGGCTTCTTCCTCCACGGTTTCCTCCGGGCTGGCATCAGGGCTTTCCAGAGGAACATCCGGTATGGTCTGCCCCTCCGCCTTTTGATAAATCTCTGTAATACTGTCGAATGTCTGTCCGTCTGTGTTTTCCTCCTTCCAGTAGCTGTATAGATTCCAGCCGGAATAACAGAACACCGACAGCATGGCAGCTATAAAAATCCACCACAGAATTTTTCTCACTTCGCATCTCCCGTTTCTGTTTCCAGAGGTTTGGTTGTCATGAGCGAATAGAGCTGCAGCGTCTTGTCGAAGCGATCCTTGAACGGAATGATGGTGCTGCCATAGAAAATCAGCCCCTCACCTTCATTGCTGTTGGTGACATAGGAGAGCTGATGGGCAGAAATATTGAGCTGCTTCGCAAGAATCTGTCTGTCACCCGCTGCCTGGTTCAGCATATACACAAAATCGCTGTTCTATAGTGATAGGTAAGCC
>DKWE01000087.1 GCA_002491565.1 Lachnospiraceae bacterium UBA7160
CATGGCACCCGGCTGAACTGTAACTTTTTAATCTATGAATTTCGTGTGAAAAGCAGAAAAGGGATTGCGATATTGGAAAAAAGAGATTATAATGAGGAAATGGAATTGCGGGAGCATTGCGCATGGGGGAAAAGATTACTGTCACGGCTGTCTTGGTCGCGATTAAGAACAGAAAAGGCTCTCTTGTGTGAAAAGATCAGCATCCGCAGACACAGACGTTTTGGAATCAGGAGGAGAATCATGAATAACACATGGAAAAAAGCAGTGGCTGCAGGCCTGGTCGCGTGCCTGACGCTCGGTTCACTGGCAGGCTGTTCGAAGAAGGAAGAGAAGTTTGACACAGCTGCGGCTGCGATTACAGTAAATGGAGATGAGATTTCCGCCGGACTGGTGAAGTTCGCGGTACACTACAATCAGGCGATGATGGAGGGCATCTATAAGGCGTACATGGGTCTGGAAGATCCGATGAGCCAGGATCTCTACGGGAACGGTTCGACGCTTGGAGATATGGTGAAGAGTGATGTGGTTGCATCTCTGGAGAATATGGTACTGGCGGAGCAGAAGATGGACGAGTACAGCGTGGCGCTGACCGATGAAGAAAAGACTGCCATCGCAGACGCTGCGAAGCATTTTATCGATGACAATGGCGAGGAAGTGCTGGAGCAGATGTGCGCGACACAGGAAATCGTAGAGCGCTATCTGACGCTCCGCACGATTCAGAATAAGCTGGATCCGGAGCTGTCAGCGGATGTCGATACAGAGGTATCAGACGAAGAGGCGGCACAGCGGAAAGTGCAGTACGTACTGTTCCAGGCGGAGACCGAAGGAGAGACAGAGGCAGAGACGGGCGAGGCATCCACAGAGAGCGGCAGCGAGGCCGGGCAGGAGGCATCTACGGAAAGCGGCAGCGAGAAAGCGGAGGCTGAAACTGCAGAGCCGGAGACTGCTGGCGAGACAGCGGAAGAAGAGACCGCATCCCTGTCAGAGGAAGATACCGTGAAGACGCAGGCAGCTGCAGAGACGGAGAATGGTACTGAGTCCGAAGAGACAGCAGCGGATGATACAGAAGCCGGGACAGATGCAGAGGATGCCACTGAGGCAGAGGCAACGGAAGAAGAGTCTGGCAGCGAAGCTGAGACAGAAACCGAGACCGAAACGGAAGACCCGGCAATCGCGGCGGCGATGGCAGAGGCTTATGCGCAGGCGGAGGAGATGATCGAGCTTGTGAAGTCCGGCGAAGAGTTTGAGGCAGCGGCTGCGAAAATTGATGAGACAGCAGCCTGCTCGACACTGACTTTCGGTTCTGATAGCACTACGATTAACACTGCACTGATCGAGGCAACGGAGGGTCTGGATGATAATACACTGGTGGAGACACCGGTCAAGGTCAGCACCGGGTACTATGTGGTGCAGGTGATCTCTAAGCTGGACCGCGAGGCGACGGACGAGAAGAAGGAAGACATCGTTGAAGAACGGAAGAGTGAGCGCGTCAGCGAGCTGTACACCGAGTGGAGAGATGCGGCAGAGATCACTGAGAAGGACGAAGTCCTTGCGCAGATCAAGTTCACTTTCACACTGACGCAGCAGACAGAGGCAGCAACGGAAGCAGAGAGCGAGACCGGCAGTGAGTCTGGCACAGAAGAGACGACAGAGACCAGCAGCGAGTCTGGCACAGAAGGAACGACGGAGGCCGGCAGCGAGTCTGACACAGAAGGAACGACGGAGACCGGCAGCGAGTCTGGTACGGAAGCGCCGGCTGAGACTGATACCGAGGCAAAGACGGAAGCGCCGACAGAGGCTGTAACGGATGCCGGGACCGAGAGTGAGTCAGAAAAATAAATAGTGCGTGTATTGCACATTCAGCAAAATTACGGAAGAACCGGCGTGGCCTTGTGCCACGCCGGTTTTTGCGGGTGGTTACAGACAGCCACTATCCAGAGAAGTATGTCCGGACTGCATTCGTGCGACTCAACCGCTGCTTGAGTCGGGAAACTCAAGTAAAGCTTGCTGGTAAAATGGCAGACAGGATGCTACCATGATTGTGTCAGCACACGAGCTGGCTAAGACAACAGCATAGGAAGGATAATGAACATGTTTGATATGAATACTGTTTCGAGAAACATAAAACAGGCGAGACTAAAAAAGAACATGACACAAATGGATTTAGCAGATGCGATGGGGGTAAGCTATCAGGCCGTGTCGAATTGGGAAAGAGGAAATTCAATGCCGGATATTTCCAAAATTCCAGATTTATGCGAGGTGCTGGATATCAGCTTTGAGAGTTTGGTGGGTGGAAAGACCAGAGCTGCTGAGACTGCGGAAAAGATCATGAACCATAAAGAAGAAGAGGTTTCCATGAAAGCGCTCGCGGAGGTTGCTCCGATCTTAAAGCCGGATCAGGTTGCGGAGGCTGCAAATCAGAGGATAGAACATGGGAATCCGATCGATATCAGACATCTCTCTTCGATTGCCCCGTTTTTATCAAGGGAAGATCTTGAAAAGATCCTAGAGAAAATGGGGGTCAGCAGCAAGAACATATCAGAGATTGTAGCAGTCGCACCTTTTATTTCAAAATCAAAAATTTTAGATGAAATGGTCGAAAAAGCTCTGGAACTTCATGTAAAGCCGTATGTTCTGACAGGGCTTGCTCCGTTTTTATCCAAAAAAGCGATTCAGAAAATTATAGATTTTCTGATTGCTAACGGGAAAATCAGCTATGTGCAAGCGTTTGCACCTTTTGCAGGAAAAGAGGGACTGGCGGGAATCGCAAATGGAAGCTTTTCCGGCGCTGCATCATCAGGTGGCGAGACAGGTTTCTGTGAAGAGGAGATCCTGGCCAGCATGGATGAGATAGAAATTGCAAAGCTGGCATATAAGGAGTACTCAGAAGGAAAACCGGTTGAGAAATATCTTGATTATATGGAAGAAGAGGATGTGGCGAAATTAGCAGAGAGGGCGGTAAAAGCTGGACGGGATGCGACAGCATTCTTAGATTACATGGATGGGGACGATGTGGGAGCATTGGCGAAAAGCGTGGCAGAAGCCGGAGGAGATGTGACGGTATTCTTAGACTACATGGACGAGGACGATGTGGGAGCATTGGCGAAAAGCATGGCGGAAGCCGGAGGAGATGTGACGGTATTCTTAGACTACATGGACGGAGAGGCGGCAGGGGAAGTCGCGCAGATTGCGGTGGAACATGGACAGCCTGTGGAGCCGTTTCTCGATTACCTGGATGAAGAGGACATGAAGCAGCTGGTCCTTCAACTGCTGCGAAAGAAAAACACTACAGCAGATTGATGTTGCCTGGCAATTTCTCAGTATATAGTTGTTCAATAAGAAAAAAAGAAAAAGGAGATTGAGGTAAAAGAGATACAGCTTGGAGACCAGATTCTGATGGAGACGGTTGTGTAAGGAGATGGGCGCGGACAGTTAAACTCCTTCCATCATAAAAATCTTGCCGTTCTCTTCCGGAAGGAATATAATAGTACAGAAATGCGAAAGGGGGATTTCTTTATTATGCAGGTGAAAATGTCAGACTACCTGGCGCAGGTGAAGTTCAAACTGTGGACGGCGTAGAATACCCGGTATTGGCAAAGATTTAGGGTATACTAATCAAAAAAGCGTTTGGAGGGATGACAATGGAAAAGGATACGCTGTTTTCTGGCGAGTCCGTCAATGTGGAATATAAAGTCACTGTGCCAAAGGACAGTGCAAAATACATGAAGACAGTAGTGGCCTATGCCAATGGTCGTGGCGGAAAAATCATTTTTGGCGTAGATGATAAGACGCTGGAAGTGGTGGGCATGGATACGGACAGCATCTTCCAGACGATTGATGCCATTACCAATGCAATCTCGGATAGCTGTGAACCGTCCATCCTTCCGGATATAACCTTGCAGACCATGGAGGATAAAACTGTTATTGTGGTGGAAATCTTCCCCGGCAAGATGCGGCCATACTATATCAAGTCCAAGGGTATGGTCAGCGGCACCTATGTCCGGTCGGCTGGAACCACAAGGCCGGTGGCCGATTACATGCTCAAAGAGTTGATCTTGGAAGGCCAGAACCGCTATTATGACTGTGAAATTTGCGAAGGCCTGACGGTAACGCCAGAGGATATTGAACGTCTCTGTACTGAGATGAAAGCTACAGCGATTCGCAACACTTTGAGTGAAGGTGAGAAGCTGAAAGTCAAGGATGTGACGCAGAACGTGCTGATCTCTTGGGGTGTTCTGGCAGAAAGAGAAGGAACTATTGTTCCTACCAATGCTTATGCGCTGCTCACTGGGCAGGCAAGGTTCCAGACGGTCATCCAGTGCGCCGTTTTCAAGGGCAAAGACAGGGCATATTTTGTAGACCGGCGGGAGTTTGAAGGTTCCATTCAGGATCAGATGGAGGCAGCCTTCCAGTATGTGCTGGAGAAGATCAACCGTGGGATGCGGATTCAAGGCATGTATCGGCAGGATGTGTACGAGCTGCCTGTGGACAGTGTGCGGGAGATGATCGCAAATTCCGTGGCGCACCGGTCGTATCTGGAGCCGGGAAACATTCAAGTGGCGCTCTTTGATGACCGTTTGGAGGTCACTTCCCCCGGTATGCTGCTGAATGGCGTTTCTATTCGGAAGATGAAGGAAGGCTATTCCAAGCCCCGCAATCGTGCCATTGCTTATGCTTTTGCTTACATGAAGATCATTGAAAAATGGGGCAGCGGCATTCCCCGGATGCTCCGGGAGTGCAAGGAGTATGGATTGCCGGAGCCGGAGTTTATTGATTTCGATGGTGACTTCCGGGTGAATATGTACCGGAAGGCTTCAAGAAATTTTGGTGTCAATGGTGCCGCTGCCAATGATACAGTTGGCATCGATGGCACCAAAAACGACACCAATGGCACTAAGCCCGACACCAATGACACGGGCAGCCATGCCGGTGATACTAAAATTCTGCGTTTGATACAAGAGAATCCAGATATCACACAGAGAGAACTGATAGAAGAACTGCAAATTTCGCTTCGTACCATAAAGCGGCTGATGGCTGATCTGCAAAAGCGGGGCGTGATTGAGCGGCAAGGTTCCAACAGAAAAGGCAAATGGATCATTATCGGTCAGAAGGAGTAGCAGATGGCAGAGTAAAATCTGAAACAGATTATAGACCGGTTGAATGAAGAGTACACCGGAGACACCCGCAAGCTGGTGTTCTGGTATGATGATAAGGCGGATTTTGCAGAGGATATTGATTCTGTGGAGCTGACAAACGCCAAGATTTTGAAGCTGGAACCGGGCAACCAGTTTGCCACGAAGTATTTTTTTGAGCGTCAGGATAAGACCACCAATTACCTGATCTATGCTCCTTTTCCGAAGCCGGATGTGCGTGAGAACCACTTGGAGGATACAATGCTGTACTCTAAGCGGTTCTTTGCCAACAAAGAGCGCACTGGCCGGTTCTACGATTTGGAGATTGAGAATTTCAACGAAGAGAACATCCTGATCGGTCTCATGAGCGCTGTGTGCCGTACCCGTACCTGCTCCTTTGATGAAGTGATCCGGGTGCTGCTGACCGATGATAAGCTAGAAGATAACAAATTCCTTGCGGAGTTTGAGAAGTATGACCTGCTGGCTTCCTTTTGGAAATTCTGTGAGCAGAAGTTCGGTTACAACGACAATAAACCTTCGCTGGAGAAGTTGGTGGTAACGCTGTTCATCACCTATGCAGATAAGTACATTCAGAAGGATAGCACATTTTGTTGAAGTTTTCTCTATTAACTAACACAACGGGTTAACTTCGGGAGATTGGAAATTCAATTCCGGGTGTTTCCAAAATTCCAGATTTATGCGAGGTGCTGGATATCAGCTTTGAGAGTTTGGTGGGTGCTCCTTCCATCATAAAAATCTTGCCGTTCTCTTCCGGAAGGAATATAATAGTACAGAAATGCGAAAGGGGGATTTCTTTATTATGCAGGTGAAAATGTCAGACTACCTGGCGCAGGTGAAGCCGCAGATGAAGGAACTGCTGCGGCTGCTTCGTCAGGAGTTTGCTTATGCGAGTGTGTTGTGTACGGATGTCACCGGGACGACCTACCGGGCGGGACAGCGGCAGATCAGTGTGATGGACAATCGGTTTAATGAGCGCGGATTTGTCGTGCGCGTCTATGACGATGGAAGCTACAGCGAATACTCTTTCAATCAGTATGAGGATGTGGAGACACTTGCCCGGACGATCACGGATACCCTGAAGGGGGAACTGCGGATGCTGAAGGAGCTTGGGATCGCACAGATGGAATCGCCGCTCATTCATGAGGAGGCGTTGGAGCGCACGATGGCCGGCGAGGTCGGGATGGATCCCCATGAAGTGTCGCCGGAGGAGATCCTGGCGCACCTGAAGCGCATCAGCGATGCCGGAGCAGCGCACGAGGGAGTCATCGAGTTTCAGGCGCTCGCAGCATTTACCCAAGTCAACAAGCTGTTTCTCTCGGAGCAGAAGGAATTGCTGCAGTCCTATGCCTACGCAGAAGGCATGGAAACGGTAATCGGAGCAGGAAATGGGAAGCAGGATATGGCATATCAGAGCTTTTCCGGTTTGAAGGGCGCGGAAATTCTGGAGGAAATGGACGGCAGTGTGGAGCTTGCGATCGCGTTTCTTCGGGACAAGCTGAATGCGGAGCCGGTCAAACCGGGCATGTACGATGTGATCACGAGTCCGGAGGTGACGGGGCTGATCGCGCACGAGGCGTTTGGGCACGGTGTGGAGATGGACATGTTCGTGAAAGAGCGCGCGCTGGCCAGGGATTACATTGGGAAGCAGGTGGCCTCTCCGATTTCTTCCATGAAGGACGGAGCTGCGAGCGCGTCCGAGGTGAGTAGCTACCTGTTTGATGATGAGGGGACGCTGGCAGGCGACACCACGGTGATCGATCACGGCACACTGACGGCTGGTATCAGCGATCTCTTAAGCGCGTTGCGTCTCGGCACGAAGCCGACCGGAAATGGAAAGCGCCAGACTTTTGAACGAAAGGCATATGCCCGGATGACGAACACTTTCTTCGCACCGGGAGAGGATGATCTGGAGAGGATGATTGCGTCGATTTCATATGGCTATCTGCTCGAAGGGATGGATTCTGGCATGGAGGATCCGAAGCACTGGGGGATTCAGTGTGCGGTAGCGCTGGGCAGGGAGATCCGGGATGGCAAACTGACCGGCAGGACGGTGGCTCCGGTGACACTGACCGGATACGTACCGGATCTGCTGAAGAGTATTTCTATGATTTCCGGCGACCAGAAGCTCTTTGGCGGCGGAATGTGCGGGAAAGGGTATAAAGAGTTTGTAAAGGTCAGCGACGGCGGCCCATATCTGAAATGTAAAGTGAGGTTAGGCTGATGGACAGGGTATATCATATCTTAGAGGAGAGCGGCGCGGATGATTTTCTGGTGCGTGAGACACACACGAGGGCCCGGGAGGCATTTTTCATCGGCCAGAAACTGGACATGGGGCGCGCGAAGGAGGTCACACATACCACAGTGACCGTGTATGTGGACAGTGAGGATGGAACGCTTCGCGGAAGTGCCACGAAGGAAATTCATCCGTCCGGGACCGAGGAGGAACTTCGTCAGGAAGTCGCACAGGCGGTCTTTGCCGCGCAGTTTGCGAGGAATCCCTGGTATCCGATAGCAGAGGCTTCATCCTTTGACGGACCGCAGGCAGGGAACGATCTGAATGAAGAGCTGGCTAAGATTGTAAAAGCGATGCAGGCAGTCCGGGCCGGAGAAAATGAAAAGGTGAATTCGTATGAGATCTTTGTCAATCAGACGAGAACACATATCCGCAATTCCAGAGGTGTGGATGTCAGCTTTTCGAGTGTTGCCTGTGAGCTTGAGGTCGTGGTAAATGCCAGAAAGAACGGGCATGAGATTGAGTTGTACAAGGATTTCCGCTTTTCCAAAAAGCCGGCGGAGGAGATTACGGCGGAGGTAGAAGCTCTGTTTGCGGGAGGCCGGGACCGGCTGAATGCAGCGCCGACGACGCAGCACGAGCATGCAGGTCTGATTCTGAGCGGTGATGCGGTGGCAGAATTTTTTAAATATTTTGTGGCGCACAGCAATGTGGCCAATAAATATATGGGGTATGCGCGGGGCGAAGTCGGAACGCGTATGACCGGCGGGGAGGCGGATCCTTTGAACATCTGTCTAGTGCCTGTGCTTCCTGGCTCCACGAAAAATGAGCCGTATGACGCGGACGGGCGTCCGGTGATAGAGAGGACACTGTATGAGAATGGGGTACTGAAGTCCTTCTGGGGTGCGCTGCAGTATGCGCACTATCTTGGCGTGGGGGATACGACGACTCTGAACAATGCAGTGATATCCGGTGGCAGCCAGAGCAAGGAGCAGCTGTACGCCATGCCGCATCTGGAGGTCCGGGACTTCAGTGATTTCCTGATGGACCCGATCAGCGGAAACTTTGGCGGGGAGATCCGCCTGGGCTATGAGAGCGATGGAACCAGCTGCCATCCGGTGTCCGGAGGCTCTGTGTCTGGAAACTATGAACAGGCACTGCAGCATATGCAGTTTTCCAGGGAGACGAAGCAGATCGATAATTTTATCGTGCCAAAGGTCGTATTTCTTCCAGATGTCAGCGTAGCGGGAAATTAAGCACGGAGATTTTTGATCTGCGCGCTTTCTTCCCGTTCGCGGCTGAAAGCTTTGGCGGGTGTGTCCGCTATGGTCATCACTCAGTCGTCAATCTCAATCATTTTCTGAAGGTATTTGCCGACAAACTGGATAATCGGTCCAAGAGTAAATGCCATGATGACAGTGACAACACGGAGCTTGCCGCCGAAGCAGACGCCGATGATGATGACGAGGATATCGTATGCCATGCGAACCAGAGAAAATGGCACTTTGGGCAGACGGGTGGATACGATATAGGGAACTGCGTCGTAGGGCGCGGTGCCGAGATCCACATCCATGTAGACGGCTGCGGCGACGATGAAGCACACCAGGGCAGGCACGAGGACGATGAGCCGCACGGCCATGGAGTCAAACAGACCGGCCGGGAGCAGGATTCCCCAGAGCCAGGAAAAGAACTGAAGGGAATAGCCTACCAGGAACATATTTGCGACGGTGCCGAAGCCAAGGTTACGTCCGCCGAAGAGCACGACGAAGACCAGAAGAATGATATTGAGCAGAGCCTGCCAGTCGCCGATGGACATGCCGAGGGTATTGGCGATAGCCAGATTCATCAGGGTGCATGGATCGGTACCAAAATCGCACAGAACCAGCCAGGACAGGCAAAATCCCATGACAATCACGGCAGCATTGACGAGAATCAGCCGCGGAACGAAATTCTTCCGGCGGTACATGTGGGTAAAAAATTCTTTCATAAGTCCTCCCTTGCAGTAGCTGTAGATTTGCGGGGATGAGTACATGGATCTTTCCTTGCAGCGGTATGCAGGGAAAGCCATGCCCGCTTCGTAGACTGGCGGTCTGTTCGGCAGCCAGGTTGTCTGACTGCGTGGAAAACGAAGCCGTGATGCGCTCAATTTTCCGGGAATGCAGCCAGTCATGCGTAGTATAACATAGATGCCAAAGATTTCAATGCAGAAATCTGGGAATTTTTCTCTTTTTCTGATGAAAATGGGAGGAAAATGTGGTACAGTGAAGTACATGACAGCGGTTATTACACGTTGACGGCGATGCTGGTCAATCGGGTCAGAACCGCACAGCGATGTAGCAGGCAATGGAACGGCACAGAACAAGAACAGAATTTTATTTGCAGGAGGTTTTATTTATCATGGAGAGAAAGGCGTTATGTCCTACACCGCCGATGGGGTGGAACACATGGAATACGTTTGCGGATAACATCAACGAGGAGCTGATCCGCACGAGCGCGGATGCGATGGTTGAGCAGGGGCTGCTCGACGCTGGCTACCAGTATCTGGTGATCGATGACTGCTGGGATAAGAAGGAGCGGGATGAGGAAGGCCGCCTGGTCGCGGATCCGGAGCGGTTCCCGAGCGGGATGAAGGCGCTTGCGGACTATGTTCACAGTAAGGGGCTGAAGTTCGGCATGTACAGCTGCTGCGGGACGAAGACCTGTGCCGGTTATCCGGGGAGCTTCGGGCATGAATTTGAGGACGCGGAGCAGTTTGCATCCTGGGGCGTCGATTACCTGAAGTACGACAATTGTTACAAGCCTAGAACGCAGGAGTGCGCGCTGCTGTACCGCCGGATGGGCATGGCGCTCGCAAACTGCGGCAGAGATATCGTATTTTCGGCGTGCCAGTGGGGAACTGAGAACGTGCATGAGTGGATCCGCTCGACCGGGGCGCATTTGTTCCGTTCGACCGGGGATATTCAGGACTCGTGGGCTTCCATCGAGACGCTTGCGCGCTCACAGATGGACAAGCTGGCGTATGGGGCGAACTACTGCCACAATGATATGGATATGCTCGTCGTGGGGATTCACGGCAAGGCGGGAAATGATTTTATCAGCGCTGGCGGCTGTACGGATGAAGAGTATCAGACACATTTTGCGCTGTGGGTGATGATGAACTCACCGCTGATGATTGGCTGCGATGTGCGGTCGATGACGGCGAAGACAAAGGAGATTCTGACGAACCGGGACCTGATTGCGATCAACCAGGATATCGAGTGCCGCAGTGCGTACCGCGTGCAGGGAAACTGGTCGCCGGATACCTTTACTCTGATCAAGATGCTCTCAGGAGGGGACTATGCGGTTGCCTACTTCAATTTTGGCGATGTCGCGGCGAATGTCAGCCTGGAATTCTGGGATATGGGGCTGCCGGTGCGGCGTGATCTCGGGCTGGAGTTTTACGACTGCTACACGCATGAGACGATCGGCGTGAAGCGTGAGACCTTTGCTCCGGTAGTGCCTGCCCATGGAAGCCGCGTATACCGCTGCCGCCTGGTGCGCACCAATGGCTGAGCACACATGTCTGGAGTGCGGCGCGCGTCTGTCCTCGGATGAGATCGCGCTGCACCTGAAATTGATCGGGAGGAACCAGACAGCTTACCGGTGCCTCGACTGCCAGGCCAGGTTCTGCAATACGACGCGCAGCCAGCTGGAAGCGCTGATCGAGAAGTATCACAGACTTGGCACCTGCACCTTATTTGCGAAATACTGATCTTGTGCTGTAGCATTTATATCTGGCCAAACTCAGCAGCATGAGTTCTCATTGGCAGGCAGATGAGAGAGGCGATGCGGCAGCATCGTCGCTCAAAGTGGGTAGGGTGACAGCAGTTCGCTCAGATATTTTAGAATGTTAACTGGCGGATTCTCTTTCGGGCAGAGTCTGTAAAAAAGGCATGGGCGTTTCGTTGAGCGGAAACGAAAGCCTCACTGTGAAGCATTCCTTATCGCTCTGCACTTCAAAACCGCCCTCCATCAGCGTCATCATTTTCTGCACACTCTTCAGGCCGATATGATTGCTTTCCGTCCTGGCATATTCCTGGCGGACGGTGTTGGAGAGTGTGACAGTCAATTGATCCAATTCTACTGTGCCGGTGATCTGCACCGGCGTTTTTTTATCCCCGTACTTTAAGATATTTGAAAAAAGATTGCTGAAAACGCGCCGGAGCATGGCTTCATCTCCCAGAATGTTTCTGGAAAATACCGTTGGCAGAGAGAGATTCGCCGTAAAGCCCACCAGCCGGAGATAGTCTGCGTGCTCTGTCAGGCATTGCTGCAAAAAAGCGGTGGGCAGCGCTGCAAGATTTGCAGTTTCGGTCTCCTCGTAGACGAGGGCGTATTCAAACATCCGGTCGGTCAGCTCGCGGATTTCGCCCGTTTTTTTCAGACAGCGGTCCAGATATTCGCCATAGGTGACAGGATTTCGCCCGAGCTTCAGGATTTCCAGATAGCCGTTCAGGATGGTGAGCGGCGTGCGCAGGTCATGCGACATGGCAGTGATCAGATCCTGGTTGGCTCGGCGGCTTTCCTGTTCCCGGCGGATATTTGATGAAAGAGTCTGGCGGAGGCAGTCAAGCTCCTTCGCGAGCGTCCCGATTTCATCGTGTCCGCAGGCCGGGACGGGATGATCCAGATCGCCTGAGGACATGCGCAGGATTTCCTGTTCCAGGCGCACGATATGCCGCATTTTGCAGCCGACAAAGCCAAGAACAGCAGCCAGGAACAGCAGCATACAGAAGATGAGACAGAAATAGAAATAGGGATAGACGAACCAGGAGGAATGGTAAAAAAAGACCCAGACGTCGGCGTACCCATTTTTGAACTTCATTGTCAGCCGGAAGGGCTCTTCCCCGGCCCCCATCGTGAGGTTGTATCCAAGATCAAAAAAGGAGCGGAATTGCGGCGTATCCATTTTGGATGCATAGACTCCTGCCCGGAAGAGACCGTCTTCAGTGCCGTAGATGTAGATAGAGGTATATTCGTCGGCCAGGTCGAAAAAGGGCTTGAGTTGTTCAATCTTGGTGACATCATCGTCTGAATCCGGAATTTCGCACTGTGCCGCCGCTTCACTCAGTTCCATCCAGAGCGTTCCATCGGGGGAGGGGAACGGAAGAAAGGGGAAATCGCGTATGATCCACTGATAGACATCGGACTGTTGACGCCAGAGCGTCTGAAACAGGCCAAGGCTGACCGTTCCGAAGAGAAGCAGCACAAAAAACAGCTGCCAGCGAAGCCTGTGACGCTGGCGTTTGATGCGGTTAATCACAGCGATACCCCCTTCCCCATACAGTTTTGATCAGAGTCGGATTTGCAGGGTCCGGCTCGATTTTCTGGCGCAGATTCCGGATATGTACCATGACGGTATTGTTCGCGCCGTAATAGTAGGGCTCGTCCCAGACGGCTTCGTACAGCCGGGATGCGGAAAAGAGCTGATGACGATTTTTGACGAGGAGCAGCAGGATCGCGTATTCGGTGTCGGTCAGCTCCAGCTGTTTTCCGTTTGAAAAGACCTCTTCCTCTTCTTCGTGAATCTCAAGATGATGAAATTTCAGACTTTTGCGCGGCGCGGGCTGTTCTTTTTTTCCACAGTAGACATGGTAGCGCCGGATCAGCGCCTTTACGCGGCTGACCAGCTCGCTGTACGAAAACGGCTTTGTCAGGTAATCGTCTCCACCGCTCGAGAAGCCAAGCGTTTTGTCGCTGTCCTTCCCGCGGGCGCTTAAAAAGAGCACCGGAACGTTGCTGATTTTGCGGAGATTCAGACATGTCTGGTAGCCATTCATCCCGGGCAGCATAATATCAAGAATAATCAAGTCAAAATCCTGTTCCAAAAGAAGCTGCTGCGCGGTCGTCCCATCCTGAACAGTGGTCGTCTCATAGCCTTCCCCTTCCAGAAGAATCTGGATAATTTCGAGAATTTCCGGGTTGTCATCTACGATTAATATCCTTGCTTTTCGTTCATCCATAATTGTTTTATCCTTTCCGGGAAATTATATGAAAGAGGCGTCCAGGCAGGACTCCGCTTCCCAGCATGCGTGGGCGAAGGTTATGCTCACTTTCATGCGTGGGCGAAGATTATGCTCACTTTCATGTGTGGACGGAGATTTTGCTCGCTTTCATGCGTGGGCGAAGGTTATGCTCACTTTCATGTGTGGGCGGAGATTTTGCTCATCTGCATGTGCGGCACGGGAGTTTCTGTTTGCATCCGTGCAGGCATGGCGCGGACTTCTGCCCTGTAACCCGGGTATCATTATATAAAACTTTGCCGGAAAAATATATGGACTTAAGAAATCTTAAGATTTACTTTGGGGATTTCTTTGGAAAGTGGAAGTAGGCTAAAACCGAGATGGATTTCGGAAATGACCGTGTTACCCGCATGGCATCTATAGCGAGAGCATCATGGGGTGGGTAAGGCAACCCAGAAGGAATGCGGGAAGACTGCAAACTGGACAGGCCAATGTAATAAGGTGCCGGGGAACAACCCGGCGGGAAAGGAGAACAGAGATGGATTTGATATCAATCATAGTGCCTTGCTATAACGAGGAGGAAGCACTGCCGCTTTTTTACCGCGAGCTGCAGCAGGTGATGACGCAGATGGAACTGACCACATTTGAGGTGATTTTTGTGGATGATGGCTCCAGCGACGGGACACTTGCATGGATGCGGGAGCTGCACCGGCGCGATAAACGGTGCAGATACCTGTCTTTCTCCAGAAATTTTGGGAAGGAGGCGGCGATTTACGCGGGGCTGCTGCACGCGGAAGGCGATTACGTGGCGACAATGGATGCGGACTTGCAGGACCCGCCCGCGCTTCTCCCGCAAATGTACCGTGTGCTCCGGGAGGAGGACTATGAATGTGCCGCGGCACGGCGCGTGACCCGGGAGGGAGAACCTGGACTGCGTTCCTTTCTCTCAAAACAGTTTTACCACTGCGCGAATCGTATTTCGCAGGTGGAGTTCAAGGACGGCGCCCGGGATTTCCGGCTGATGAGCCGGAAAATGGTGCAGGCAGTGCTCGAACTGGGGGAGTATAACCGGTTTTCCAAGGGGATGTTCTCCTGGGTCGGGTTCCGGACGAAATGGCTGGATTATGAAAACGTAGAGCGCGCCGCCGGAGAGACGAAATGGTCACTTCGAAAGCTGTTCCTGTATGCGTTAGAAGGGATTGCCGGCTTTTCTACGGCTCCGCTTATGGCAGCCGCAGTGTGCGGCTGTATCGTATGTATGCTTGCACTGCTTTTCGGGGTGGCGGGAATCGGCGCCCTCTTTGCAGGGACATCCCTGTGGGCAGGAGCTTTCCTTCTGGCAGGGCTGGTACTGCTGGTAAGCGGGGTGCAGCTGCTCTGCGGCGGCATTTCCTCGTGGTATCTGGCCCGGACTTATCTGGAGGTGAAGCACCGCCCGGTGTTCATCTTACAGGAATCGGGCGGGGGACAGGAGCATGCGGAAAAGAAGTGCATATTTGAAACAATTGTGCCGAAAAAGGGGGAAGAAACGCAATATGGAACGTCGGCGTAGGGAAAAAAGACTCATGCGCCGGAGCATGGCTTCCGGGAGCGGGCAGGGCAAGCACCAGGAAACAGCTTTGGAGAGCAGGCAAGTCAGGTATCAGAGCGCGAGTGCAGGAAGCGGACAGAACAGGTATCAGAGCACATGTGCAGGAAGCGGACAGAACAGATATCAGAGCACATGTGCAGGAAGCGGACAGAACAGGTATCAGAGCGCGAGTGCAGGAAGCGGACAGAACAGGTATCAGAGCGCATGTGCAGGAAGCGGACAGAACAGGTATCAGAGCGCGAGTGCGGAAAGCAGACAGGCTATGTACCAGAAGATATATGTAGAGAGCAGACGAATCGGGAATAGATGCTGGGAGTGGTGGCAGAAGAGCTGGGTGGATGTATTGTCTGCTGCTCTTCTTATCGGGCTTGCCTTGTTTTTTTGCTGGTTTGAGATTGGAAGATTCGGTATTTTTGGCTCTTCGGTGGACTGGATCAGCCAGCACAGTGTGATTCCAGAGCATTTCCGGCAGCAGTTTTATGCGACCGGCGAACTGTTTCCAGAGTTTGCGCCGGGCCTTGGGGGTGGGCAGAATCTTTATAATTTTGCCTACTATGGCCTGTACAGTCCACTGATTCTGCCCTCGTATCTGCTTCCTTCCGTCCGAATGGGGGATTACCTGATGGCAGTATCAATGCTGACGGTGGCAGCTTCGGCTGTGTTATTTTACGGATGGATGAGAAGCCAGGGGCAGCTGCGGGGAACCAGCTTTTTTGCAGCGCTTTTGCTTACCCTGTCAGGCCCGTTGATTTTTCAGTCTGCGCGGCAGGTGATGTTCGTCAATTATATGCCATTTCTCTGTCTGGCACTGTGGGGCGTTGACCGTTATCTGCGCCGGGGAAAGCCAGGGGTGTACCTGTCTGGTGTTTTTTTGATGATTATGACCAGCTTTTACTACAGCGTTGGCGGAATGCTCGTATTGGTCATTTATGGACTTCACAGATACCTGTGGTACCGGGAGCATCTTAAAAAGCTTCCGGATGGCGGCTCCTTTTTTTCGAAAACGCTGCGGGATATAGTCCGGCTGCTGCTTCCGATGCTGGCGGCAGTTTTGCTGAGCGCATTCTTCTTGGTTCCTACTGCGGTGGCGCTTGCCGGAAAGCGGGGATGCAGCACAGGCGGGATAGAGGTGGCGCAGCTTCTTATGCCGCAGTTGTCGCTGTTTAAGCATCTGTACAGCGCCTATGCGATTGGGCTGACCACTTTTGTAATCACTGTGCTGATCTCCGGGCTGTTCTGGCGGGGCTGGAGCAGCCGCATCCTGATCTGGAGCTGTATCGCAGTGTTGAGTGTTCCGGTCTTTATGTGGCTTTTAAACGGCTGCCTCTATGTGAGAGAGAAAGCGCTGATTCCATTTCTTCCACTGTTCTGCTATGTAATTGTCTGCTATTGTGCGCGGACAGGAAAAGATAAATCCTGGAAACAGATCCTGGCGGGCAGCATCCCGTACGCAATGACACTGTTCCTTCTATATAAGGAGAGCGGCCATCGTGTCGGAGACTATATTTTACAAATTGGGCAGCTGCCAGAAAAACTGCAGAGTGGGAGCTATCTGGCGCTGGCGGACCGTAGGATGCTTGTGCTGCTCGATGCGCTTCTTATGCTGGTCTGGTATATCGTTTGTCAGGTATTCTGGAATATCCGGGGAAAGAAAAAAAGCGGCGGGCTGCTGCTGGTGTTTCCAGTACTGTTTTTGGTACTGTTTGGCACTTCATTTCGAAGTACGCAAAGCGTGGAGGACCGGGAATTCTATGAGCAGGTGAATCAGGAGGAGATCGGGAAAGCAATTGAGAAAGTACTTGCTCTGGACGACGGTTTTTATCGGATCGAACAGCTGGGAAACAGTACGCAGCAGGCAGCCAATATCAACCGGGTGTGGAATGCCAGACAGTACCTCTCATCGATTTATTCCTCTTCCTACAATGGCGCCTACCAGGAGTTTCGCATGAATACCTTTGATGTTGAGGAGCCGGCAGACAATTTTATGATGCAGCGCAGTTCCACAAACGCTGTTTTTCAGAGGCTGATGGGCGTGCGGTACCTGGTGAAGCTGTGGGAAAGTCCGGAGGCTGCAGCAGACAAAGAAAACAGCCCGTTTGGATATGAGTGGTTTCTGCAGGAAGGCTGCGTTGCCGTGTACAAAAATCAGGCTGCAGCGCCAATCTGCTATGCCACGGACCAGCTGATCACGGAGGAAACGTATAGGTCATTAGATTTTCCCCTGAACCAGACGATACTGGAGCGATATGCTGTGAGAAACGGAAAGCAGAAAACGAATGCGCAAAGCGAGCTGTCGGAGGTGGCAGGAGATACAAGGAAGGATGCTGTCCTCGCGGGGATGACCGGGAAGAAAATGGAGTATGTAGTACCTGCAGAAGCAAGCGGCAGCGAGAAAGAGGAAATGATGATGACGGCAGCAGAACGGAGCCAGAAGAAAAGGGAGAAATTGGCAGAGAAATGTGAGATCGAGGAGGTTACACTGGCACTGCCAGAGCTTGAAACAGAGGAGGGGCAAATCGAAAAGACAGAGACCGGATACCGGATCAGCGCGGATAAAACTTGGAGGGTGAAAGCACAGCTTACAGGACTTCCGGATATGGAGGGGCAAATACTGCATCTGCAGTTTCAGGTTCGGAATCAGAAGCCGTGGAAATCTATGTCAATCTGGATAAACGGCGTACAGAACACACTAGCATCTGTCTCCGCCAGCTATTTCTACTATAATAATAATACGGCCTTTACGTATGCGGTTCCAATATCAGACAACATAGAGGAGGTATCTGTGACTCTTGGAAAGGGAGAATATGAGATAACAGAGCTGCGCACATGGATTGGACAACCGGACACAGAATGTACACTGTATCAGTCAGAGTTTCTGCCAGACTGGACAAAGACAAAGGGAAACCGTATCTGCGGACAGATCGATGTGAAGAGTGACGGCTGCTTTATTACCTCAATCCCCTATGATGATGGCTTTGAGGTGAAGATCGATGGAGAGGCTTGTCCGATTGAAAAAGTAAACACAGCATTTTTGGGATTTCCAATCGGGAAAGGGCAGCACAGCGTCGAGATTGTCTATCATGCGCCTGGCGCTGCTGTGGGGAGGGGCATTTCACTGTTTGGGATCTTGATAGTCCTCCTTTTTATCGTCCGTCTGCCCGGACATGGCTCTCGCCTGGCACCCGGCTGAACCGCAACCAAATTGTAATAAAAAATCAGAAAAATTTGAAAAAAACAGTTGACAGATGGGGAAAGCCGTGGTAATATGTATCTCGCTGCTGAGGAAAACACTTCGGCAGCGAAAAAGAAATAAAAAAAGTTAAAAAAGTTGTTGACAGACAAGGAAAACCGTGGTAATATATCAGAGCTGCTCCGGTAAACGAAAAGCCAGACAACAACACAGCACTTTGATA
>DKWE01000049.1 GCA_002491565.1 Lachnospiraceae bacterium UBA7160
GACCGAAGCGGCAGCGCAGACCTGGAGCTTGCATGGCACCGGGTTGAACTGTAACATGAAAATAGAATCTGTGAGGATACAGATATAGATGCGAGAGGGTAAGAGAGAGGGAGGAAGATTCTTATGATAAAGGCAGGAATTATCGGAGCGACCGGATATGCGGGCGGTGAGCTGGTGCGGCTGCTGCTCGGGCATAAGGAGGCGGAGATTGTCTGGTACGGTTCCAGAAGCTATGTAGATCAGCCGTATGCGTCGGTTTACCAGAATCTGTTTCAGCTGGTGGATGCGAAGTGTATGGATGACAATATGGCGGAGCTGGCGAAGCAGGCGGATGTGATCTTTACTGCGACCCCGCAGGGCCTGTGTGCTTCTCTGATCAGTGAGGAGATCCTGTCACAGGCAAAGGTCATTGACCTGAGTGCGGATTTCCGGCTGAAGGATGTGCATATTTATGAGGAGTGGTACAAGCTGGAGCATAAGGCTCCGCAGTACTTAGAGGAGGCGGTGTACGGTCTGTGTGAGTTAAACCGGGAGCGGATCCGTGGAGCGCGGCTTGTCGCAAATCCGGGGTGCTATCCGACATGCAGTACGCTTTCCATTTATCCGCTGCTTGCGGAGGGCATGATTGATCCGGCGACGATTATCATCGATGCGAAGTCAGGGACGTCCGGTGCGGGGCGCGGAGCAAAGACGGACAATCTGTTCTGTGAGGTCAATGAAAATATGAAGGCATACGGTGTGGCCTCGCACCGGCATACGCCGGAGATCGAGGAGCAGCTTTCGTATGCGGCAGGCGAGCCGGTGCTGCTGAATTTCACACCGCATCTGGTGCCGATGAACCGTGGTATTTTGATTACCGCGTATGCATCGCTGAAGCGTGATGTGACTTACGAGGAAGTAAAGGTGGCGTATGACAAGTACTATAGCAAGGAGCAGTTTGTGCGCGTGCTGCCAAAGGATGTCTGTCCGCAGACGAAATGGGTGGAGGGCAGCAATTACGTGGATGTGAATTTCAAACTGGATCCGAGAACGCATCGTGTGATCATGATGGGCGCAATGGACAATCTCGTCAAGGGAGCGGCAGGCCAGGCCGTGCAGAACATGAATCTGCTGTTCGGACTCGACGAGGCGGAAGGGCTTCGGATGCCGCCGATGTTCCCGTGATGATCTGTGTGCCGGGACAGGCGGGGTCTGTGTAGCAGTTCAAACGCTTCGGTGCATGGCGTGAGCAAGCAAGAATGTGAAAGCGGTGGATCGCTGACTGCTACTTTCGGACGGTGCTGAGCATTTTTGAGAGATACTGCCGGGGAAAACAGACAAGTCAGATGCGGCGATTATTTCGTGATACGATGTGCGAGGGAAGGACAGCAAAAGCAAACCTGATATCGTATATAGGTAGCAGGAAGCGAAAGAAGTCACTAGAAAGAGAAACGGAGAAGGAGAGACAACGATCTATGATAAAGGAGATACAGGGCGGAGTGACGGCTCCGATTGGATTTTCTGCGATTGGAATCGCGGCGGGGATCAAAAAAGGAAAAAAGGATATGGCGATGGTCGTAAGTGAGACTCCGTGCCAGGTGGCAGGAACATTTACGACGAACGTGGTGAAAGCTGCGCCGGTGAAGTGGGACCAGGCGGTTGTGTACGGCGGCGGTACAGCACAGGCAGTGGTCGCGAACAGCGGTGTGGCGAATGCGTGTACCGGTGTGGAAGGCATGGGCTATTGCCGCCAGACGGCGGAAAAGGCGGCGGCACTGCTTCGCATCAGCCCGGAGCAGGTGCTTGTGGCATCGACCGGCGTGATCGGGCAGCAGATCCCGATCGACAAGATTTGCGCGGGGATAGAGACGATGGTTCCGATGCTGGCGCACACAGCGCAGGCGGGAACGCTCGCAGCGGAAGCAATTATGACGACAGACACCGTCAAGAAGGAGATCGCGGTGCAGATCGAGCTCGGAGACAGGACAGTTACGGTCGGCGGAATGAGCAAGGGCTCCGGTATGATTCACCCGAATATGTGTACGATGCTCAGCTTTGTGACAACGGACGCGGCAATCTCAAAGGAACTGCTGCAGAAGGCCATGAGCGGGAGCGTGACAGATACCTACAATATGATCTCTGTGGACGGCGACACGTCAACGAATGATACGGCGCTGCTGCTCGCGAACGGGATGGCGGGCAATCCGGAGATCACGGAGGAAAATGCGGATTATGAAGCGTTTGTTTCCGCACTGAATTATGTGAATACCTGGCTCGCAAAGCATATGGCGGCGGATGGCGAGGGTGCGACGGCTCTGTTTGAGGTAAAGGTAGTCGGCGCGCGGACCAAGGCAGAAGCTGTGACACTCAGTAAGTCGGTCATTACGTCGAATCTTACGAAAGCGGCGATTTTCGGACATGACGCGAACTGGGGGCGGATCCTGTGCGCACTTGGCTATTCCGGTGTGCAGTTTGATCCGGAGCGCGTAGATCTGTACTTTGAAAGCGCTGCAGGAAAGCTGAAAATTATTGAGAATGGTGTCTCCACCGGCTACAGCGAGGAGAAGGCGACACGGATTCTTTCTGAAAAGGCAGTGACTGCGATTGCAGACATGAAGCAGGGGGAGGCGTCAGCCACGGCGTGGGGCTGTGATTTGACGTATGAGTATGTAAAGATTAATGCGGATTACCGGTCATAATTTCATTGAAAGCAAATGTTCCGCAGGCTGCAGACTGTTTGCAGAAAGATATATTAGCGCATATAAGAAAGAGAGTGTGTGAAATGGCAGAGACGATGGAACCAATGATGGCGCAATGGCTGGAAAAGGCGAACGTGCTGATTGAGGCACTTCCGTACATCCGGCGTTTCCATGGAAAGACAATCGTGGTCAAGTATGGCGGAAGCGCCATGGTCGACCATGAACTGAAAAAGAGTGTGATCCGCGATGTGGCGCTTCTGAAGCTGGTCGGCTTCCGCCCGATCATTGTGCATGGCGGCGGCAAGGAGATTACACGCTGGATCAACAAGATCGGACTTGAGACGAATTTTGTGAATGGACTGCGCGTGACAGACAAGGAGACGATGGAGGTCGCGGAGATGGTCCTGAATAAAATCAATAAAGGGCTTGTCTCGATGATGGAGAAGGTCGGCCTGAAGGCAGTCGGCGTCAGCGGCAAGGATGGCTCGATCCTGCGCGTGGACAAAAAGCTGGCTGGCGGGAAGGACATTGGCTTTGTCGGTGAGATCAAGGAAGTCAACACTGCGCTTCTGGATACGCTTCTGGATAATGATTTTATCCCGGTGATTTGTCCGATTGGTTCGGATGACGCTTACCACTCCTTCAATATCAATGCGGATGACGCGGCCTGCGCGATTGCGACGGCGGAGAAAGCTGCAAAGCTTGCGTTTTTGACGGATATCGAAGGCGTGTACCGCGACCCAAAGGACAAGTCCTCTCTGATCAGTGAGCTGACGATCCCGGAGGCGAAGGAGTTTTTGAAGAGTGGGAATGTCGGAGGCGGGATGCTGCCGAAGCTGCAGAATTGTATTCAGGCGATTGAGTCGGGGGTTTCGCGCGTTCATATCCTGGATGGGCGGATCGAGCACTGCCTGCTGCTGGAATTTTTCACGAATAAGGGGATCGGAACGGCGATCATCGGAGATGAGGAGGAGCGGTATTACCATGAACAGTAAGGATTACATAGAGAAAGCGGAGCAGTCGGTGCTCCATACGTACAACCGCTTTCCGGTGGTGCTGGACCGGGGCGAGGGCGTGTATCTGACGGATGTGGACGGGAAGCAGTATCTTGATTTCGGAGCAGGAATCGCGGTGTTTGCACTCGGCTATGGAAATCAAGCCTACAATGATGCGCTGAAGGAACAGGTGGACCGCCTGATTCACACGTCGAATCTCTACTATCACGCACCGCTCGCGGATGCGGCTGAAAAGCTGGTCCGGGTCAGTGAAATGGACAAGGTCTTTTTTACGAACAGCGGTACAGAGGCGATCGAGGGCGCGATCAAGACCGCGCGGAAATATGCGTTTTTGAAGGATGGACGGACGGACCATGAGATCATCGCGATGAACCATTCCTTCCACGGAAGAAGTGTCGGGGCGCTGTCTGTGACCGGAAATCCGCATTATCAGGAAGCGTTCAAGCCGCTGATGGGCGGAGTGAGATTTGCAGATTTTAATGATCTGGCAAGCGTAGAAGCACAGGTAACAGACCGGACCTGTGCGATCATTCTGGAGACGGTGCAGGGCGAGGGCGGTATTTATCCTGCCACGCCGGAGTTCCTTAGCGGGGTGAAGCAGCTCTGCGAGGAGCGGGATATCCTGCTGATTTTAGATGAAATCCAGTGCGGGATGGGCCGGACAGGCAGCTATTTTGCGTGGCAGCAGTACGGCGTGAAGCCGGATATCATGACGTGTGCGAAAGCGCTTGGCTGCGGTGTGCCGGTCGGCGCATTTGTCCTGAATGAAAAAGTGGCAAAGGCTTCGCTGGTGCCCGGCGACCACGGGACGACTTACGGCGGGAACCCGCTGGCATGTGCGGCAGTGTCAAAGGTCTTCGATTTATTTGAAGAGATGCATCTCGTAGAGCATGTGCGCGAGATCGCGCCGTACCTGGAGGAAAAGCTGGATGCGCTTGTGGATCAGTATGCGTTTTTACGCCTGCGGCGTGGAAAAGGGCTGATGCAGGGACTTGTTGTACAGGGCCGTCCGGTCGGAGAGATCGTGAACCGTGCGCTGGACAATGGCCTGATCGTGCTGAGTGCAGGCAGTGATGTGCTGCGGCTGGTACCTCCGCTTATTATCACAAAGGAAGACGTGGATGAGATGGTGCGCAGGCTGGAACTGTCATTCTGAGGAAAATGGTAAGTGATTTGCATAGATTTTGGCTTGCGAGTCTGTAAAACAGATCGGAATAGTTTGAAAAATGGGTGTCGCAAACTTGCCGAAAGATACAATTTATGGTATATGGTCAGAAAATCAAATGCCAATAGCTGTATCTTTACGGCATGTTACGCGATACCCACTTTCATTCGTAGGAAAGTTTTGCATAACTCTGCAGATTTTGCATATACTTCCCTTATAAAGAAATGGAAGGGAGTATTTCAGAATGATGGGAGTTTTGATTGCGCTGCTCTCGGGAGCGCTCATGAGTGTTCAGGGAGTGTTTAATACAGAAGTGACGAAGCAGACGAGCCTGTGGGTTTCCTCTGCTTTTGTTCAATTCACTGCACTTCTTGTCTGCCTGCTGGCCTGGCTGTTCCGTGACCGGACGAGTTTTCTGTCGCTGGCAGGTGTCGATCACAAATACATGTTATGTTCCGGTATCCTCGGAGCGTTTATCACAGTGACCGTGGTCAAAAGTATGGGGGACCTTGGTCCGGCGCGTGCGGCTATGCTGATCGTTGTCTCGCAGCTTCTCATTGCCTATCTGATCGAGTTGTTTGGAATCTTTGGTGTGGAACGCCAGCCATTTCTGTGGAGAAAAGCAATCGGGATGGGCTTGTCGATCGTGGGAATCATTATTTTCAAATGGTGAGTGAGAGAAAAAACATATTGCAAATTCTTTAATTGATTGTTACAATAGAAAAGTGCATATGGGAATCCGTGGCAGATGGCTGCGGAAAGCATGAGAAGAACGAAAAAGTCTGGAAGGACATGCAGGGAACAGAGACCAAAGTGGAGGACAGCCGTGCTGACAGGCTTCGTATGCCTGATTCTGGCGGGCTGTGCAGGAAGAACAGCGCAGGAGACGTACACGACGCAGCTGGTGTCTGAGCATGCCGGGCTGCGGCAGGAGACGGCTGAGCCGGAGATGCCAGGCGCCGGGGAGCGTATGACCGGCGAGGGTGTGGGATTGGCATCTGCAGGTGTGGAAGACATGGCATCTGGCGGTTTCGAATCGTCTGCCGGAGCAGGAAGGTCTGCAGGGTCAGAAGCATCGGGCGGAGCAGAAGTGACAGACCGGACAGGAGTGCCGGATGAGACGGAGCATGCAGGTGGAACAGAAATGGTCTGTGTCTTTGTCTGCGGCGCGGTGGAACGGCCCGGAGTCTATGAGCTGCCGCAGGGGGCACGTATCTATGAGGCGCTTGCGCTGGCAGGAGGGTTTGCCGCTGGAGCAGATACCGATTGGCTGAATCAGGCCGAACCGGTCTTTGACGGGCAGAAGCTGTATGTGTTTACGGAGGAAGAGACGAAGGAACTGGAGCGTGTTTCAAGTGCAGCGGCTTGCGGTGGTACAGGAAGTACCGGCGGCATGGGCAGCACAGCTGTGGGTAAAGGTGGACCTGGTGTGGAAGAAGCTGCCGCAGCTTCAGGAGAGCCGAGGACAGGCAGTCTGGCACCCGGCACAGGCGGCACCGGGCTGGTCAACCTGAATACGGCGACGCGGGAGGAACTGATGACTCTCACTGGGATTGGAGAAGCGAAGGCAGATGCGATTCTGGCGTACCGGGCAGAGCACGGCGGTTTTTCTTCTATAGAAGAGCTGCAGAAGATATCCGGGATCAAGTCCGCTGTCTTTTCCAAAATTAAGGATCAGATTACGGTGTAACGTGTTTTCGGCATTGGAGCGTATCCAGAACAGATAAGGAGTAAGCGAGCATGGGAAAAAAAGTCTTGGTTGTAGATGATGAAAAGCTGATTGTAAAGGGAATCCGGTTTAGCCTGGAGCAGGACGATATGGAAGTGGACTGCGCGTATGACGGTGAGGAAGGCCTGCGCATGGCGAAGGAAAAAAGTTACGATATCATTCTGCTTGACCTGATGCTCCCGAAGCTGGACGGCCTTCAGGTCTGCCAGCAGGTACGGGATTTTTCCGATGTCCCAATCGTGATGCTGACGGCGAAGGGCGATGACATGGACAAGATTATGGGCCTGGAGTACGGTGCGGATGATTATATTACGAAGCCATTCAATATTCTGGAGGTAAAGGCGCGGCTGAAGGCGATTATGCGGCGGACGGCGCAGAAGGCTGCCGCGGAGCCGAAGGGCAAGATCGTGGAGGTCGGCGATTTGATTCTGGACTGCGAAGGGCGCAGAGTCAGCATCGCAGGCCGTGAGGTGAATCTGACGGCGAAAGAGTTCGATGTCCTGGAGTTGCTCGTATTCAATCCAAACAAAGTATACAGCCGGGAAAATCTGCTGAATATTGTCTGGGGTTATGAGTATCCGGGTGATGTGCGCACGGTGGATGTTCATATCCGCCGTCTGCGTGAGAAGATTGAGACGAATCCGAGCGAGCCAAAGTACGTACATACGAAGTGGGGAGTTGGTTATTATTTCCAGCATTAATGCAAAAGCGCTTAGTTATTTTAAGAGTCTGCAGGCCCGGATTTTTGTGCTGTTTATTCTGGTTGGCCTCGCTCCGATTTTCCTTATGAAGTATGTAATTCTCGAGAATTATGCATCACAGTCTGTGGAGCAGAAGCGCGCGGTGGTTCAGAGCCAGTGTCAGCAGCTGGTTGAAGAGCTCAGCGAATCAGGCTATGTGCACGGAGAAAAGTCAAAATCCGTAGACCGGCAGATGAAGCAGCTTGCCACGATATACAACGGGCGTGTGCTGGTTGTCAACAGCAATTTCCGGATTTTGCGCGATACCTTTGAAATCGATGAGGACAAGGTGATTATTTCTGAGGAGGTATTAAATTCCTTTCTCGGAATGGATGCCACCAATTACAATTATGATGAGCAGAACGAGTTTCTGGAGCTGACAATTCCGGTGAAGAATGCAAATACAAAGGAGACGGAGGGCATTATGATTGTCAGTGTCTCCACGGAGGATGTCAATGAGGGGCGGACTGCACTGGGCAATACGGTGTGGATCCTGCAGGTTGTCCTGACGGTACTGATCCTCGGCGCGGCGTTTTATGCATCCCGGATGCTGACAAAGCCATTCGGCAAGATCACCCGCTCTCTGGAGGAGGTGCGCGGAGGGTTCATCGAAGGACAGGAAATTTCAATTCCGGATTATACGGAGACAAAGCTGCTCGCTGAGGCGTACAACAGGATGCTGAAGCGGATGAAGGTGCAGGAGGATTCCCGCCAGGAGTTTGTCTCCAATGTCTCTCATGAATTGAAAACGCCGATTACCTCGATGAAGGTACTTGCGGACTCGCTGCTTGCGCAGGAGGAGGTTCCGGTCGAGCTGTACAAAGAGTTTATGGGAGATATCGCGGAGGAAATCGACCGGGAAAATAAAATCATTACCGATCTGCTGTCCCTGGTGAAGATGGATCGCAAGTCTTCAGACGTCAGTGTCCAGGAGACGAATATCAATGCACTGATTGATCTGATTCTGAAGAGGCTGCGCCCGATCGCGGCGAAGCAGAATGTAGAACTGGTGCAGGAGAGCTTCAAGCCGGTGACGGCCGAGGTGGATGAGACGAAGCTTACACTTGCCCTGTCGAATCTGGTCGAGAACGCAATTAAGTATAATAGGGAAAATGGCTGGGTTCACGTTTCCTTAAATGTAGACAGTAAGTATTTTTATGTCAAGGTGGAGGATTCCGGTATCGGAATTCCGGAAGAATCGCAGGAGCATATTTTCGAGCGTTTTTACCGGGTAGACAAGTCTCATTCACGGGAAATCGGAGGTACGGGACTTGGACTTGCAATTACGAGGAGTGCAGTCCTGATGCACCATGGGGCGATCAAGGTCCACAGCCACGAGGGGGAAGGGACAACGTTTACCGTCCGTATTCCGCTGCGGTACGTGCCATAATGGAGCCAGATACGTTTGTATGTCATTAGCGAAATGACAGTTAGCGATAAACTGGGCGGACAGAGATGTGAAGAGAGGGGATACGGTCTGTGAGAAGGAGAAGGCGCTTTCTTGTCGGCCTGCTGTCGGTTCTGCTGGTGTTCGTACTGCTGGCAGGCTGTGAAAAACAGGAAGAAGAGGATGACAGTTATACGATTTATTATGTCAATGCGACTGGGACAAGCCTGATGGAAAGTCAGTACCAGCCGTCGGCTGAGACCTTTGAGGAGCTGATGGAGGAGCTGCTCACACAGCTGGAAACGGCGCCGGCCGGAATGGTCAGTGCTCTGCAGGCTCCGGTGTGTGTGAACGGCTATGAGCGCGGAATTGATGCGCTTCGCATTGATTTTACGAAGGAATACTATGAGTTGGATAATGTGAAAGAGGTACTGCTGCGGGCGGCTGTAGTGAAGACATTTTCGCAGATACCTGGCGTGACGAAAGTTATGATTATGGTGGAGCAAGAGCAGCTTCACGATGCGCAGGGACAGCCAGTGCCAGCAATGGACGCGGAGTCTTTTATTGACACCAAGGAGGGTGGTATTAATTCCTATCTCTACGCGAAGCTTAGCCTGTACTTTCCGGATGCAACCGGGCACGGACTTGTAAAAGAGATGCGGAATCTGCATTATTCCAGCAATATGGTGCTGGAGCGGGTGGTGCTGGAACAGCTGGTGGAGGGACCGAAGGATTCCTGGCTTGCACCGCTGTTTACGAAGGATGTCAAGATCCAGAATCTGTACATTAAAAATGAGGTTTGCACGGTCAGCCTTGGGGAAGAGGCGAATAAAATTCCGGCTGAGAGTCAGGCGGACCCGGAACAGGTGCTTCAGGCAGTGGTAAATTCGATCTGTGAGACCTGCGACGGGATTACAGGAGTACGTTTTGAAATTGATGGGGATGCGACGGCGCTGTTCCGGGATGCGGTTGATCTGGACCAGGTATTTACCTGTACCGAGCCGGAAGCGTAGGAGCTTACTCAGTCTGAGGAGGGTGAAACTACGGGAAAATAACACGATTGAAGAGACCGATACTTCTGATTGGACTGTTTGTCTTTGCCTTTGGCGTGTTTTGGAATGTGTGGGAGCAGCCGCGGCAGGAAACGCTGTTTTGGGCTGCGGAGCAGCGGCTTGCTCAGGCGTCGGACGAAGCAGGAGCGTTTATAGTGGCTGGAACGGTGCGCGCGTGCGGAAGTGTTTCGCAGGGGATGCGGTATCTGCTGGACGAGCTTATGCTTGTGGAGCCGGAAGGAACACATGGACAGTCCGTACAGAGGGAGGAGCTGGGAGCTTACAAATTGTTCGTCGTCTGTGAGGACAGAAGCTATGAGCCTGGAGACCGGCTGCTCGTATCAGGGCGTGTACAGTTGTGGGAGACAGCAGGTAATCCAGGGCAGTTTGATGCAAGAGCGTATTATCTGATGCAGGATATTCTCGGTACGCTGCAGGATGCCAGGGCCCTGGAAGCTCAGAAGAGGCGGCCTGGGCTTCCTGCACTCTTATACCGGCTGCGCAGCAGACTGCAGGATTCTTATGAACAGATTTTGGAGGAGCCAGACGCGGGGACGATTGCAGCAATCAGTCTTGGGGAGAAGTCCGCGATGGACCATGCGGTCAAGCTGCAGTATCAGGAAGGTGGAATTTCTCATATTGCAAGTGTTTCCGGCCTGCATGTATCACTGGTTGGCGCGGGGGTATACTGGGTGCTTCGCCGTTGTCTGATCGGGATTGGCGCATCTTCGCTGTTGTCGGGGGCGCTGGCTTTTCTGTATGTTCTGCTGACAGGCAGCACGGTGTCCGGAGTCAGGGCGCTTCTGATGTTCTGGATCTGGCTGCTTGCCCGCGCGTTTGGAAGGAAATATGACGGAAAGACATCGATTACAGCAGCATTTTGTGTGCTGCTGCTTTCTGAACCAGGATATCTGAGAAATTCTTCCTTCCTGCTCTCTTTTGGAGCGGTTGCGGCGATACTTATGGGGAACGCGGTGTTAGCGGGCTGGAGGAAGCATGCAGAGAGTGCAGACTTGGAGTGTGGCAGGAGGAAGGCGGCTGAAAATGTAAAAGTGCATGTGGCTGTGTGCAGGGGTTATGTAGCGGCTCTGTGGCTCGCGATACTGCAGGGCGCAGTACTCTGGCTTGGTATGCTGCCGCTGACACTGTATTTTTTTTATCAGACACCGCCGTGGAGCATTCTGGTGAATCTGGCTGTAGTGCCGCTGATGTCGTTTGTGCTGGGACTCGGTTTGTTAAGCGGGGTTGTCGGATTGGTATCGGTGCCATTTGGAATTTTCCTTGCGGCTCCGGTGCATTATCTGTTGCAACTATTTGGAAGTTTGTGTGACTTTGAGCTGCGGCTGCCTGGTGCGCTGCAGATTGCGGGCAGACCTTCGGCGATACGGATTGTGTTCTATTACGCTGTATTGTTCCTTACGATTGTTCTGGACCGGAGGCTTGGACAGGGGAGTGGAGCGAGGACACCAGCTGGCAGAAAGCTGACAGACGAAAGCTGGCGGATCAATGATCATGAACTGTCATGCAGCAGAAAGTGGTCAGGCGGGAAGAAAAACAAGGTTGGCAGGAGACTGCCAGATCGCAGAGAATCGCCGGACTGCATACAGATATTAGGTGATATAAGGAGGAGAAAGTGTCTGCTCTGGTGTGGCTGCGCAATGCTTTGCCTTTGGCTCATGCGGAAGGAAACACCCGGGGATCTCGAGGTGCTGTGCATGGATGTGGGGCAGGGCGACGGAGCGCTGCTGCAGATGCCGGCCGGGGAGGTCTGCATGATTGATGGAGGCAGCACGACAGAGACTGGCATCTGGGAGTATCGGATCGGCCAGTCTGTGAAATACTATGGAATTGATACGATTGACTATTTGTTTTTATCCCATGCAGATGCAGATCATATCAGCGGGGTAAAAGAATTTCTGAACACATATGAGACTGGACTGTGGGGGAAAAATATACATGGAATTACACTGAAGCATCTGGTGCTTCCTCCAACTTCAGATGCGGCGGATTTCTCCGAAATGATCCGCGTGGCAGCAGAAAAAGGGATCCAGGTGAGCCGGATGGCGGCAGGTGCATCGGTGCGGGGCGAAGACTGGAGCCTTTCGTGTCTGGCTCCCGGCCAGTCCCAGCTGACGGGAGACCGCAATGAGGACTCTATGGTTTTGATGCTGCAGTATGGAGCATTTCGTATGCTGTTTACCGGAGATCTGGAGGGGGAAGCCGAGCAGCGTCTCGCTATACAGGCAGGTTCTGAGATCAGTTTGCGTGCGGATGTATTAAAGGTGGGGCATCATGGGTCGAAGAATGCGAGCTCAGAGGAGTTTCTTGCGCAGGTGTTGCCGCAGGCGGCTGTGATTTCCTGTGCGGCGGAGAATCGCTATGGGCATCCTGCGCCGGAGACGCTGGAGCGTCTCGCGCAGTGCGGAAGTACGATTTATTCGACGGCGGAGTCGGGCGCCGCGCTGGTCCGGTCGGATGGGGAGACGTTTACAGTTGAGAGCTATGCCGGGCCAGACCGGCGAAGGGGGGACTGACGATGTATTATTCGGATGATGTGGTGGAGGAAGTGCGGTCGCGGAATGACATCGTGGATGTGATTTCCGGCTATGTAAAGCTGCAGCGAAAGGGCAGCTCGTATTTTGGACTATGCCCATTCCACAATGAAAAATCGCCCTCCTTCTCGGTGAGTCCGTCAAAGCAGATGTACTACTGCTTCGGGTGCGGTGCAGGCGGAAATGTATTTACATTTTTGATGGAATATGAGAATTACACTTTCCCGGAGGCATTAAAGACCCTGGCAGACCGCGCAGGTGTAGCGTTACCGGAGACAGATGACTCGGCGGAGGCACGCAGGCAGAGAGACCGGAAGAGCGAGGTGCTGAAGGTTAATAAGCTGGCGGCCAGATTTTATTATTATCAGCTGCGGGCGCCACAGGGAGCAAAGGCGATGGAGTATCTGAAGGGGCGTCAGCTGTCTGATGAGACGATGCAGAAGTTTGGGCTTGGCTACGCGAGCCAGTACAGTGATGTGCTGTACAAATATTTGAAGCAGCAGAAGGTATCGGAGGAGCTGATGCGGGAGTCTGGACTGTTCAATTATAGTGAACGGCAGGGCATGTATGATAAATTCTGGAACCGCGTGATTTTTCCGATTATGGATGCGAATGGCCGCGTGATTGGTTTCGGCGGCCGCGTCATGGGGGATGGAAAGCCAAAATATCTGAATTCTCCGGAGACGATTGTGTTCGATAAGAGCCGGAACCTGTATGGGCTGCATGTCGCCCGGAGTGCAAGGAAGAAATATATGCTGGTCTGCGAGGGCTATATGGATGTGATTTCCATGCACCAGGCGGGCTTTACGAATGCGGTCGCGTCGCTTGGAACAGCGCTGACGAGTCAGCATGCACTGCTGTTGAAGCGCTATACCGATGAAGTCATTCTGACGTATGACAGTGACGAAGCCGGGGTGAGGGCTGCTCTGCGCGCGATTCCGCTTTTGCGGGAGGCGGGCGTGGCTACGAAGGTACTCCATATGGATCCCTATAAGGATCCGGATGAATTTATCAAGGCACGCGGACAGGAAGCCTTTCAGGAGCGGATCGATCAGGCAGAGAACAGTTTCTTATTTGAAATTTCCATCCTGCAGAAGTCATATGACATGAAGGATCCGACCTCAAAGACACGGTTTCATCAGGCGGCAGCCGCAAAAATCGCAGAGTTTGAGCAGGAGCTGGAGCGGGAGAATTATATCGAGGCGGTTGCGGATCGGTTTCAGATTTCCTTTGAGGGATTGCGGAGAATGGTGATGAACCAGCTGATGCAGGGCGTGTCGGTTCCGAAGGCTGTTACAGCGGCAAGGAGAGAGCAGCGTCCGGAGAAAGAGGATGGACTTCGGAGGTCAGAACGGTTGTTGCTGACCTGGCTGGTGGAGTATCCGAAGCTGTTCCCATTGGTGGAGGCATTTTTGAGACCGGAGGATTTTTCGGACGAGATGTACTGCCAGGTGGCATCCATGCTGTATGAACAGCTGCGGTCCGGGGAGCTGAATCCGGGAAAAATCGCGGGTGCTTTTTCGGAGCAGGAGGAGCAGCGCAAGGTTGCGCAGATTTTTAATACGGAGCTGGCAGTTACGGGCAAGGCAGAGCAGGCAAAGGCGGTCCGGGAGACTATTGGCAAGCTGGTCAACCGTGTGATGGAACGAAAGGCGAAGGAGATGACAGCGGCAGAGCTGACCACGCAGGAGCGGCTGGCAGCGCAGATGGAGATGGTGGAGGCAAAGAAACGGCTGGAGAAGTTGAAAACAGTGCATATTTCTCTGTAACAGGGAAACAATTGGAGTAACAGCGCTGCAGGTTTCTGACAATGTGGAAGCATCGGTCAGGGACCAGATGAAAATAGATGGAGAGGGAGGTAGCCATATGGATACACAGACGATGGAACTGCGCAAGAGGCTGCAGGAGCTTGCGGAACTGGCACAGGGCAGAAAAAATATTCTGGAGTACCATGAGGTACAGGAAGCGTTTGAGAGTATGGCTCCGAACGCCCGGCAATACGATCAGATTTTTGAATATCTGGAGCGGAAGGGAATTGATGTCGTGCAGGGTGCGGACGAGGAGGAACTGCTTCTGATCCCAGATGAAGAGGAATTTGAGCAGGAAGAAGAAGGCTCGCTGGACCTTGGCGTGCCGGATGGGGTCAGCATGGATGATCCGGTGCGGATGTATCTGAAAGAAATCGGGCAGATTCCACTTCTGAGTGCGGAGGAAGAAATTGAACTGGCAAAGCGCATGAGCGAGGGCGACGAAGAGGCCAAGAGGCAGTTAGCGGAAGCGAATCTCCGCCTGGTTGTCAGTATCGCGAAGCGGTTTGCGGGGCATGGGATGCAGCTCCTGGATCTGGTGCAGGAGGGAAATCTTGGATTGATCAAGGCAGTAGAAAAGTTTGATTATACAAAGGGCTTCAAATTTAGTACTTACGCAACCTGGTGGATCAAGCAGGCAATTACGCGTTCCATCGCAGACCAGGCGCGCACGATCCGTATTCCGGTGCATATGGTGGAGACGATGAATCGTGTCACGCGCACGTCCCGCCAGCTTATGCAGGAGCTGGGACGTGAGCCGAGACCGGAGGAGATCGGGGAACGCCTGGGAATGCCGTCGGAAAAGGTGCAGGAGATTTTAAAGATTTCACAGGAGCCTGTATCGACGGAGACGCCAGTCGGCGAGGAGGATGACAGTCATCTTGGAGATTTTATCCGGGATGATCATATGCCGATGCCGGATGAGGCGGCGACGTACAGTATCTTAAAGGAACAGTTGCTGGAAGTGCTTGCAACGCTGACGGACCGCGAACAAAAAGTACTCCGGCTGCGATTCGGCCTGGATGACGGACATGCGCGCACGCTGGAGGAGGTCGGCAGAGAGTTCCATGTGACGCGGGAGCGGATCCGGCAGATCGAGGCGAAAGCGCTGCGGAAGCTGAAACACCCGAGCCGCAGCCGGAAGCTGAGGGATTATTTAGAGTGAGGAAGACTGAGAATACGTAGTTGCCCCTGGCCGAAGAGGGGCGTTGACCATGAGCTTTGCTGTTCCGCAGTGGCATGCAGAGATTAATTACAGGTAATAAAAGGGAGGGGAACTGGTATGCTGCAGCTATCGCACAGAATGAGGGCAGTTGCCGGGCTGGTGGGTTCCGGCGGAAGCCTGGCGGATGTGGGAACCGACCATGGATACATACCGGTTTATCTGGTGAAGCAGGGACGGATACGCCATGTGATAGCGGCAGATATCAATGAGGGGCCGCTTGCCCGTGCGCGCGAGCATATCCTGGCTTACCATCTGGAGGACCAGATTGAGACGCGGCTGTCGGATGGACTGCGCGAAATACGTCCGGGCGAGGTACAGTCCGTGGTAATTGCCGGGATGGGCGGACCGCTGATGGTGCGCATTCTCTCGGATGGACAGAAAGTACTGGAGTTCTGTGAGGAACTGGTTTTGCAGCCGCAGTCCCATATACGGGAGGTGCGCAGCTGGCTGTGGGAACATAGCTGGCAGATCACGGCGGAGGATCTGGTGCTCGAGGATGAGAAGTTCTATCCAATGATGCGTGTGGTGCGCACCGGTGCAGGAAATGGAACGGATCACTGCGCCAGAGGCCGTGAAGTGATAAATGAATCTGGTAGTTGTGACAAAGTCCAGGATCAGGCGAAGGAATCCGGCAGCGGTGTTCGAGACCGGGAGCCGTTCAATGAACCTGACGGTATCAGTGCTGCAGGGATAAGTGCAGCGCAGCTCCATGAGCTGGGGCTCTGCTACGGTCCACTTTTGCTCCGTCAGAAACATCCGCTGCTGGGGTCTTATCTGAAGCGGGAAGAGACACTGAAGCTGCGTGTGCTGCAGTCGCTGGACGGCAAGCATACGGAGGCAGCGGTGCAAAGGCGGCTGGAGCTGGCCGGGGAACTGGAGCTTCTGCACAAAGCGCGGGTGTTTCTGTCTGTTGATGCCGTGAAGCATTGATTTATGACGGATACGTTTCTGCTGACAAATCTGTGCGGGTCGTTGGCCTGTCAGCAGTGAAGCCGAACGAAGTGATAGGATAGCATTGTCAGGTGAAGCTAACACAGTCAAATTTCTTTGCATAATTTTCTATCGGACTGTGTTGACTTCAATTGACGATGCCATTGTATCGCTTGCTCAGCTGCTTTGACAATAGAAAGCTATGAGGCAGAGTTTTGCAAGACATGAAAGAGACAGCACATTGCCTGTTTATTGGATGCAGAGAGAATAAAAGAAAAAGGAGAATTTATGAAAGTCGGAAGAATAATCCGGGTGTTGGAGGAGCAATTTCCTCCTGCGCTCGCGCTTGACTGGGACAATCCCGGCCTTCAGGTCGGAGCTATGGATCGGAGTGTAAAGAAGATTGCAGTTGCACTGGATGCGACGAATGAAGTGATCAAAGATTGCATAGATTGGAAGGCAGACCTGCTGGTCACTCATCATCCGCTTTTGATGTCCGGTATCCGACAGGTAAACAGTACTTCCATGTATGGAAGAAAGATTCTTGCATTGGCAGAACATGGGATTGCACATTACGCAATGCACACAAATTACGATGTGGCGGAGATGGGAAGGCTGGCAGAGCGGGCGCTGAAGCTTGAGAAATGCGAGCCATTGGAGACGACGGGAGTATCGGAGGACGGTGCTGCATACGGGATTGGCCGGATTGGCGACCTTCCGAAGAAGATGACAGCCAGGGAATGCTGTGACTTTGTGAAGAAGGCATTTGGGCTTCCCGATGTACGGCTGTTCGGAGCGGAAGGTACGGTGGTAAAGCATGTTGCAGTCTGCCCTGGTTCTGGAAAAAGCATGATAAAGGATGCACTGGCAGGCAAAGCGCATCTGCTGGTTACAGGAGATATCGGACACCATGACGGACTGGATGCAGTCGATCAGGGCCTGGTGATTATTGATGCCGGGCACTATGGGGTAGAGCAGATGTTCATACCACAGGTGGCAGCGCTTTTGGAGAAGAAATTTCCGGATTTGAAGATAAAAGCGATAAAAACAGGCGCCCCATTCCAGACGATCTAGAGGAGAACAACCGGGCTGCAGTGTGTGATTTCGGAGTACATCGCTTTTCATTAAGAGTGCGATTTTAGTCTGTGAGGAAGAGAGGAGGAGCGTATGGAGGCAAACAAGATACATGTGGAAGTAATGGGGGAAAGACGGCAGTATCCGGCGGACATCCGTTATCAGGAGCTGGTTGCGGGATTTCAGCAGAAGTTTGCGTATCCAATCGTACTGGCAAAAGAGGACGGAAGGCTGCGTGAGCTGACTAAAAAAGTGGCGGACGGGAGCCGGATCGAATTTGTGACCGTGCAGGATAAGGCAGGGTTCAGCACGTATCGTCGAAGCGTGGTTCTTCTGATGCTGAAGGCAATCTACCATGTTGTCGGGGATAATACTAATATTGAGCGTGTCGGTGTGCATTTTGCCGTCAGCGGCGGATATTACTGTACGATGAAGGGAAAAGCTGCGCTGACGCAGGAATTTCTGGATGAGGTAAAGGCATACATGTGCCAGCTGGTAGATGAGGCACAGCCGATCCGGAAGACTTCTATAGCTACGTATGAGGCGCGCAGGAAATTCCGGGAATACCGGATGTATGACAAGGAAGCATTGTTCCGTTACCGCAGAGCATCCAAGGTGAATATGTATGAGCTGCTAACCTTTGAGGACTACTTTTACGGTTATATGGTACCGGATACTTCCTATCTAAAGTACTTTGACTTGAAGTTATTTGATGATGGCTTTGTCCTCTGTTTTCCGACACGTAAGGATCCCACACATTTGCCAGAGTTTGCGCCGGAGAGGAAGATCTATCAGGTGCAGAAGGATTCCATGGAATGGGGAGCGCGGCTTGGGATTCCGACTGTGGGAGCGCTAAATGATTTTATCGTTCAGCATGATGTGAAGGAGCTGATCATGGTGCAGGAGGCGTACCATGAGAAGCGAATTGCCGGGATCGCGGAGCAGATCGCTTCGGATCCCAAACGGAAGATTGTGCTGATCGCCGGCCCGTCTTCGTCCGGAAAGACGACTTTTTCCCATCGGCTTGCTACTCAGCTTGCGGTATATGGACTAAAGCCGCATCCGATTGCAGCGGATGATTACTTTGTGGAGAGAGAAAAGACGCCGAAGGATGCAGATGGGAAATACGATTTTGAGCGGATCGAGGCGATTGATGCCGAGCAGTTGAATCGGGATATGAGCAGGCTGCTGCGCGGGGAGACGGTAGAACTCCCAACGTTTAATTTCAAGACCGGGAAGCGTGAATACAAAGGAAAATACAAGACCCTGGGTCCGGAGGATATCCTGATTATTGAAGGAATTCATTGTCTGAATGACCGCCTGACCTATGCGCTGCCAAAGGAGAACAAGTTTAAGATTTATATCAGTGCTCTGACACAGCTGAATGTCGATGAACATAACCGGATACCGACAACAGACGGCAGGCTGCTGCGGCGGATTGTGCGGGATGCGAGGACGCGCGGAGCGACCGCGAAGCATACAATCGGCATGTGGGATTCCGTTCGCAGAGGAGAAGAGAATCACATTTTCCCATTCCAGGAGAGTGCAGATGTGATGTTCAATTCTGCATTGATTTATGAACTTGCGGTATTGAAGCAGTATGCAGAGCCGCTGCTGTTTTCGATCAGCCAGGAGGAGCCGGAGTATGAGGAGGCAAAGCGGCTGCTGAAGTTCCTGGATTATTTTCTTCCGGTTCCAGGCGACGCGATCCCGAATAGCTCGTTGATCCGGGAGTTCATCGGGGGAGGGTGCTTTGAACTGTAGTCTTCTAGCTGCGAGGCAGGCGATACGGATATACTTCTTCAGATAATGGTTTGTTGGCGTGCAATTTTTCAATTTGCAGTTTGAAAATCCGAGTGAAAAGTACGTTTGGATGAATTGTTAGTGACGAAAGCTTAGAGCTGCAGTTCAGGCGGGCCGGACATACTTCTCTGGATAATGGCTGGCTGAATTGGATAGTTTGAGGGATTTACAAGGCAGAATTTCTATGTTAGAATACGAGAGGTCAGCCGGGCGGCAGTGCAGAGCTGTATTTGCTGGTTCCGGCGTGCTGAGTAGGATAAATGGTCGCGGCTGGCAGGCCGAAAGGTGCCAGACGAGGAAAGTCCGGGCTTCACAGGGCAGGATGCCGGATAACGTCCGGTGGAGGCGACTCCAAGGATAGTGCAACAGAAATGTACCGCCGGCTTTGGCCGGTAAGGGTGGAAGGGCAGTGTAAGAGACTACCGCCCTCCCGGTGACGGGAGGGGCACATGTAAACCCCATCCGA
>DKWE01000106.1 GCA_002491565.1 Lachnospiraceae bacterium UBA7160
CATAAGGATCTCAGCACCTTCCTTCCCGTAGTTTTTCTCCAGCTGCGACAGAGATTGAATGATCGGCACCAACGTCAGCTTTCTGGACCGGCCAGCGGAGAACAGCGGCAGGATGTCGAACGGCGGCATGGTCCCCAGCTCATCGCAGAAGAATACAACGCGGTTTTGCAGCTTTCCACCGTTCTCATCCGCTACAGCAAACAATTCACGGGACAGTTGCTGGATCATCAACCCTGCCATGAAGTTTTTGCTGGGGTCTTCCTCCGGCAAAATCAAAAAAATAGCCGATTTCTTTCTGGCAAAATTCTCCGCATTGATGCTACTCTCGAAGCACAGCACCTGCTCCAGCTCACTGTCCAAGAAACTGTTCAATCGGGACAGTACCGTAGACAGAACAGATGCCATGGCCTGGTCCGAAGTGTTCAGCGCAGCACCGGCGAACCAGCGGGCCTTGTGTTCAGACGGCAGTTTGCTCATAAGTACCTGAAATTGACTTTTGCCCTTGTCCGCGCCCGTGGCAGGCTCCAACAGATCCTGCACAAGCTTGAACACGGACACGATATGACGCCGCTCCCGCATCGCGCCGTCGATCTCTTTGGGCGGCAGAAACTCTGCCAGCAGAAGGATCACAGCGGTCAAGAGGCCCTCAGCGGCATCATAGAAAAATGAATTTTGCCCGTAATTTGCATCATCACCATTTGGATTGATAATTGTCTTGGCAAGGATTTTCGCATACTTCTCCGCCTTGGCTTTCGCGGCAATATTTTGCGGGTCCTTCACAGAAATATTCATATACTGATTGACCAAGGTGAGGAAATTGTTCCCGTCAGACCGTGTGGGATTTCGCAAATCAATCACCGCCACCTGATACCCATAGCACTGTGTCGCAATGGTTCCGTAGTTTCGAGCGAGGTCTCCCTTTGTGTCAAGGGCCAGGAAGCTCATCCCGCTGGCACATGAAAACTCCAGATTTGGGTACAAAAAGAACGCCGTTTTACCGACTCCGCTGGCGCCGATCATCAGACAATGGACGTCATCACTATCAATTAGAGCCGTAACCTTACCCTTTTTCCCAGTGGAGCCGAGGATCAGTCCCTGCACCTTCGGCAGGTCCTTTCCCTTCCGCCACTCCGAAACCTTGAACAGCACCCGCGAGTAGGTCTGCGAGATCTCCTTCGGTAAGGCCCACCGGGCGGTGCCATGCTGACCGTCCCCCACAACCTTGCTTTTAATGTTCAGCGACCCGCTGCCCGATCTGGAGGTTGCGAACCAGATCAATAAAAGCATCCCGCCGCAGATTCCGATCAGCAGCAAGGCGGACGGTGGAAGGGCTGTTATCTGTGTCCAATCAAACACGGTCCTCACCTGCAAGCCCTCTAATGTCAGACCTGGGCCTGACATTCGGTTTTGGAGAATTTACTTCACCAAATTCGACGTACTCGCCCATGATAGCAATGGCCTTGAAGTTGTCCCTGCTGTCCAGTGCCCGCTGCCACATCTCTTCCGCCTGCTCCTGCTGGCCGACGTTCTGGAGCGTTCGCCTAGTGATGCACAGCAGGTTATAAACGTTTCCCTCCGCGCCGAGGAGGGGCGCGACCGGCTTCGTCAGCGGCGGCTGTTCCAGGCCCTCAATCTCCATGATCTGCAAAATGTATGCCCGCATGATCTGCTGAATCTGTCGGGGCAGGTCCGCATGGATCGTCACCAGGGAGTCCATATAAGGCGCGGCAAGCTGCTGATCCAGAGCCTGTGTATTCCGAATGGTGATGTACCGGTACGGCCTCTTAGGAAGATTCTCATTGAGTGAGAAGCGGGTATCGCGGATACCGATTGGGACGCCATAGCGCAGAGCAGTCTCCGCTTGGAGCTTCGTAAGATGGATGAGCTGCTTCCCGGCGTAGCCGCACCCCTCCTTGAAATCGTTAGTGTAATAGGCGATCAGATTGCGGATTGCCTCCATGGCTTTTTCTTTTTCAAGTTGCATATGGAAGGTTCCTTTCGTTTTACATATTCATTGTCATTTCCTGTTTTGTGAGGACCGGCCCGTCGGTCAGTTCGAGGTTCCAGTCCTTCTGGCCGGGGAAGATCGCCTCGATCTGGCTGTATCCTCTCTCCCGCAAGCCTTCTGAGATCCGTTGTGATGCCTCAATCCCCGCCTTGTCGTTGTCCAGGCACAGCGTCACCTGCCGCGGCATAGGATTTTGTTCCAGCATCCACAGCAGCGCATTGTCGGACACGCCGCAGAGGGCGACATAGCTGTGCTTCTGCCACCCCTCCGGATGCAGTGTGATAAACGACAGCAGATCAATTGGAGCCTCGAAGGCATACACCCGGTCACTGCTCCCGCAGCAGTGGAAACTGTACCGGGAGTCGCAGCCAGCTACATTCCGCTTGAAGCCTTCTCCAAAGGAATAGAGCCCGCGCTTGTGTGCATGACGGGCAGCGCCGTGTTCATCGTACCCGACGAACACGGCGTTGTGATGTTCTCTGCTGCCGTCCGCAGACGGCTCCGCACTCTCATAGATCAGTTTTGCGTGGACGAACGCGTCCAGCACTTCCCGGCTGATGCCCCGGTGTTGGATCAGATAGGCGTACATCTGGCGCATATTAGGGCTGGCGGGAGGAAGCGAAAACACTTTTTTCTCCCTGCGTTTATTCTTGTCAACAGGTTCAAATGATTTGCCCTGTTCACCATCCAGCAGCCGCGTGACCGCTTCCGGGTACGTCATCCCATAAAACTTTTGCAGGAACGAGATCGGTCCGCCGCCTCGCTTTTCGGCGTGGTCGTACCATTCGTTTCCCCGGACCGTGACGCTGTGGTCGCTGGCAAGCCGCTTCTCAAAACCGGAAGGCAGCAGCTTCTCTCCCTGCCGAAGCAGGAACTGTTCCAGATCGACTTCGGCGGCACGGCACTTCTGATCATCGGTAAAATGAACGTATGCCATGCTCAACTCCTTTCCTTGCTTTTTGTCGTGTGATTGGATATAATGATTTTAATAATTCCGCTATGAAATACCTGGAGGTACCCCCCATGCCTGGAAAGAAAAAAGATTCAGCCAGCTGGAAACTGGCTGGCGAACCAATCAATCCCCCCACTCTGTCTACGGCAGATGAGCGCATTTTTTCGGAGAAATTTTCTTTCCACAAGGAATTCAGATCCGATATTCCGGATACCGAATTTCTTGTTTCTCTGTCTGCTATGAGGATCAGAGAAAGCGCGGCGCGGGCTGTCCTGGGATTTCTATGCCGGGAATTCGGGGAGAAATATCAGCAGAGTGAGATCATAAAAGCCGTTGCCACAGCAGTCTCTCTCCCGTTTTCCATCACGGAGAAATTCGTGAATTCCCTGCCATTTCTGATGGGAGCGGCGCTGTGGCTGTTGGACTATGCCGCCAGAGAGGGCGTGGAGGATGAACTTCTTTCCCTGCTCCCGGACGATCCGGACGATGGTATGATCTTCCGCTCTCCAATGGTGGATGACTTCACACATTCTCCGGATGACATTCTCCGCCTCATGACCGTTCTGCAAAACCGGAACACCACAGGCCGCAGCGCATTCAGAAAGATCATGCGGATGATTGACAAGGACGCTGCCGCCGCATTGCGAAACGCCTTCAAAGCCTGTTTCTTGGACTATTTTGGACGGTATATGGAGGTTTGCTCCCGTGTAAAACCTGCATCCCTATCCGACAAGCCCGGTTTTTCACCGCCTGACTTTCGAACCACCGGTCCCGATCTGTTTTCGGCGGTAGCAGCAACGATGCGGGACGAGCCAGACGTTACGTTTCTCATCCTGACATCCGCCCTGGTTGGTGCGCCGGAGGAGGAACTCCGTTCCCAGCTGCATTACCGCAGATCCATCAATGCGCTGCGCGGATTCAAGGTGAGCGATCCCTATGCGGTCTGCGCTGCGTATTTTCTTCTGGAAAAGGAGGAGGATGCCCTTGCCTCCTTGAACACACTGACCAGCGCAGTCGTTTCCTGCGCGGAACAGCACCTGCCCTGGGGCGCGGGTGAACCGCAGGCTTGGCCAGTATCCTTTGAGAAGGGCAGTCCCGACTATGAACTCCGCCATGCATTCGTCGAGTCCGATGTGGAAACAGACGAGCCGGACGAATTGCCCGATGTACCAGTGGAAGCGGGACAGATGCTTTCGGAAGCGCAGTTGTTCTATCTGACCACCGGGTATGCTTTACCCCGCAGGCGTGTTCCGTCTCAGGAGCTTGCCGGGTGGTTCGTCAAACAAGGACTGCCGGAGGAGCGGGCGCAGATGTTTGCGTTCGGTGCTATGCTGGCGCATTACCAGGACGCTCTGCGGGATCAGATCTTCTGGCATCGCCCATTTGATGATTACGAGGAAGACGATACTGCCGCAGAGGAACCAGCTCCCGCACAGCAGGAAAAATCCGAGTCTTGCGACGCCGTCCAGATAGCTGTTCTGACACGGCAGATCAGAGATCTGCGCAGGGCGCTCCACGAATCTGAGCAAACGGCAAAGCAGTTTCAGGAACAGGTCTTTGAGAAAGAGCGTCAGTCCGCACGGGACCGGATGGAACTCAGCCAACTTCGTGAGGTCCTCTACCGGATGAAGTCCGGCGAGGAGCAGCCGGACCAGCAGATAGAAACTGCTATTGAGCTGCCATGGCGGGTAACACGGCGGGTGCTGATTTTTGGAGGCCACGAGACTTGGCTCAAGGCGATCCGCCCGCTTCTGCCGGGCGCAAGGTTTTTTGAGCCGGACAGCCTTCCGGATCTCGGTGTGCTGAAATCTGCGGATGTTGTCTGGATACAGTCCAACGCGCTTTCCCATAAGTTTTTCTACCGTGTCATCAACTCCGCCCGGAAAGAAAACATCCCGGTCCGCTATTTTGGCTACGCCAGCGCTCGGAAATGTGCGGAACAGTTGGTCGTGGATGAAATGTTGGCAGATAAAGAGGCTGATTCATAGGGAATGAAACTTCCTTGATTTTCCTGTTTGTATCTGCTATACTGATTCCTCGGAGGAGGAGAGAGCAGATGCAAGTTGTTGTCTTGAATGGGACACTGACCGAAGCCGAGCAGGATTCCTATATCCGGCAGGCCACAGCGGTGTACCCCATGAGTATCATTGAGAAGCTGTTTTTGAATGTACAGGGAGATCACGTGGATGTCAGCTATGATCTCCACCGCTTCCGCAACATGCGGAAGATGGGCGGATACTGCATTGGGGAACCGGCTGCCTGGAACACGGCCAAGCAGGCGGAACTGAGAGACACGGTCCCAAATCCTATTGAGTGATTCTCAGGAACTGGAAGCCTTCTTCGGCATCATGTTTTGGTAATACCGCCGTGCTCTGGCCCTTTGGTTGAGCCGCTTGTCCCGCTCGATGATCTCGCATTTGACACAGCGAAAACCGCTGCCGTTGAAAATCTTTCCGCAGCAGATACACACATGGCGGGGGACGATCTCCTCCCGTTCACACTCGCAGAGCGCGGCAACTTCTTTCCAGGGAACGTCCCACCAAGAGGCAGCCTCCACGGTAGCCTGTTCCCAGTCGGGAGCATCCACGACAGCTAGCCCGCATTCAGGATGGCGTACCCACCAGAGATGCTGGGGCGGTGCTTTCTTTGCAATTGGCATACAAAACCTCCTTATGATAATTTCGGCGCATGGTCATCCGGTTTCTGACCATGCGCGATTTTCTTCTCCCGGAGCTTTTGCAGCAGCTTCCGGTCAGTGTGGTATATTGGACTAGCTGGCGGCTGCTGCTCCTGAAAAATGCGGCTCATGTGGTGCAGGAGGCGGGTCACAGAATTGAACAGCAGGGCAGAAGAGTGACCGTCATTCCTCTGCCCTGTTGGTACAATCCGAGGCTGCGATGGAGCAGGACCGTGTTCTCGCTGATCCAACTGTGCGCCTAAGCGCACAGCCTCCTGGATCACAATATTCTTGATCCGTTTGAACTCTTTCTGCCGTGAGAGCGGAATGCGTTCCGGCAGGTTGTCTTTGTACGTCCGCAGAACCTCCT
>DKWE01000035.1 GCA_002491565.1 Lachnospiraceae bacterium UBA7160
TGTGCATGCCTGGCCTTCCCTTCCAGGTCATACCCTACAAAGATAGCATTGTGGTATTGCCGGCTTCCATCTTTGGACGGCTCCAGACTTTCGTAGATCAGTCTCTTTTCCGCAAAAGCAGACACCACTTCATAATCCAGCATCCGGCTCTTTAACAGATAGGCGAACACCCGCCTCATGTTTTCATTGGCGGCAGGCAGGGTAAAGGGACCTCTGGGAACCTCCTCCTGCTTTCTGCTCTGCCGATAGGTCTCTCCCTGTTCACCACCAAGGAGCATGCTCACCGCATCCGGAAAAGATTTCCCGTAGTAGTAGATGACAAAGTCAATGGCTGCCCCGCCCTTTCCACCGGATCCATGATCATACCAGCGGTTTCCCCGGATGGTGATGCTGTGGTCACTGGACATCCTCCACTCCGGTCCGGAACGCAGGAGTCTCTCTCCCTGGCGCTCTAGGAAATCTTTCAGATCCACCATATTGGCACGCTCCTTCTGTTCCTCTGTAAAATATACATATCCCATCTGTTCGCCTCCTGTCTTTACATGGTCTGCTGCGGCTCATGGTCATCCTTCTTATGTCCCTGTGCCATCCGCTTCTCCTGCAGTTTCCGTCTCCGCTTTCTGTCCATATGTCCCCTACCGGAACCTCCTGATGTCTTCCTGTAATCTTCCTGAAAGATTCTGGACAGATGATGCATCAGCCTGGTGGCTGCCAGCACCACATCCGGATCCCGGAAGGAATCCATGTGCTCCAGCAAAAACTGTGCATAGATATTTCCCTGGGCTGCGGATGCTTCCAGCAGGGGGACTGCCTTTTCCTTATCACGGGGGATTCCTGGCTGGCCGCACAGATAAAGCTTCCCAAGGGCATACTGGGCATACTGGTTTCCTCTGTCAGCTGACATCTCCAGCCATCTCACGGCTTCTTCCAGATCCTGCGGCACCTCCTCTCCCAAAAGGTACACACTCCCCAGGCGGTACTGGGCGTACTCATTTCCCTGAAGAGCCGACTGCCGCAATAGCATGACTGCTTTTTCCATATCTTTGGATATCTCTTCCCCCTTCAGATACAGACACCCCAGTGTGTACTGAGCAAATGGCAGTTCCTGATCAACTGCTTCGGTAAGCCAATGGACAGCTTTCTCCGCATCCTTCGCCACATCGCCGCCTTCCAGGTACAGCCTTCCAAGGCGGTATGCTGCATACCCGTTTCCTTGTTCCGCTGCTTTCTGCAACAGCTCCACCGCTTTTTCGGTATCCCTCTCCCCCAGCCGGCCTTCCAGATAAATCTTCGCCAATGCATACTGGGCGGAAACATTTCCTGCGTCTGCCGCCTTTTCCAGCCATTCCACGGCCTGACGGATATCTCCGGTCCCGGTATCCATCCAGAACTTTCCCAGGGCATACTGGGCATTCACATTTCCCAGCTTTGCTGCCAGCTGCCAGTACCGGACAGCCTCTTCCTCATCTTTTTCCGTACCGATGCCCTGATGAAGCATCTGTCCCAGACGGTACTGCAGTTTATCATCATGGCTCTGTTTCTCCAGCACAAGAAAACCGGAAAACGCATTTTGAAAATGAACCTTAGCCTGCCCCTCTGACTTTTCCGTCCCTGTGCCGCTCTGGAACATCTTCCCCAGTTCATAACTGGCATAGGGATTTTCCTGTGCGGCAGATGCCCGATACAGAGTAAATGCATGCTCTGGATCCTTTTCCACTCCCTGGCCTCTGGCGTACAGACCGGCAAGGCTATACTGGGCATACTTATGTTGCTTCCCTGCAGCCCGCTCCAACCAATCCGCAGCCGTTTTGTAATCCTGCATACAGCCAAGACCAACAAGATACATTTTTCCAATCCGGTATTGTAAGTACGTCTTTTTTCTTTCTGGCAGTTCTTTTTCTGCAGACAAAAAGGCAGCCAGCGCTTTCCGGTACCATTCCTGTGCCGTATCCGAATCAGCCTCCACCCCAAGACCATCTGCCCACATTCGGCCCAGGTCATACATGGCAAGCGCATTCCCTGAATCTGCTTCCAGTGAAAACAGACCCATGGCTTCCGCAAAATCCTGCGGGATCCTTTCACTCCCGTACAGATAGCTGCGGGCCAGTTTGTACCGCTTGTTCCATTCCGCTTTTGCGGACCCATTCTCTCCTTCTTCGTAAAACGGCATTTCCGGTTCCGGCAGAGGATCTTCTGCATTTGTCACAACAATCCTGTCTTCCGTGTCCGCTCCCGCTTCCTCCCTCTCATCCGGAATTGTTTCTCCTTCCAGTTCATCTAGGCGGATTCCTGTTTGGTCATTCCCCTGCATGGATGTTTCATACAAAAAATGGTGACCACCCAGCTTTAATGCCTCAGTGATCACCATGTTCTTGATACTTTTCAATTGTTTCTGACTGGACAGCGGCGGCAGGGACGGAGCCTTTGAGGAATAAGTCAGCAGGATTCGATCCTGCCATTCTCCCCATGCCTGGTAGGCTTCCGCTACTGTTGGATCCTTTGCCAGCTCATCTACGATCTGATCCACCAGCCGTTTCACATCCGCTTTCAGATAACCATACACTTTTTTTCCTCTGGTATGTTTCAGACGCTCCGAAAGCTGCAGCAGCTTCTCCCCGACAGCCGGGTTTTCACATACTCCCTGTATCATCTCCTCAGTAAGCAGGCCCATCCGTTCCGCCGCCTTATCCTTCAGGCTATTCCGTGCCAGGTTTTGCCCTTCGTAGATCTGTGCAAAGTCCTGACGGAAGATATCATGTGCCAGTTCCGAGCGCATGGCTTCGATACCGGCTTTGGTCAGGTATCCGTCATTGTCCTTTGCCGAGTAGACCATCAGATGTATATGGGGATGATGTCCCTCATTGTGGAAAGCCGCATACCATCTCAAATCTCCACTGTCGATCTTCATGTACTTGCAGAGCATGGCACGTTTGGAACGCAGGAGCGACATCCACTCTCTGGCGGAGTCATATCCAAGCCTTGCGGCATCCTCCCGGCGCAGGCTGACTACATGGGTCCAAACAGGGCCTTTGTGTTTTGACACTTCTTTCTGCACATCTGCAAGGATCACCGGCTTTCCTGCATCCGTGAACAGGCCATGCTCACCGATCCGTTCCACGCGGGGACGGTTTGCCAGGTAATCCACATAGTTTTCTTTCATCGCTGCCATGTCCAGGTTCCGCTCCAGTGCCTGAGTGATAAACTCCGAAGCATTGCCGATGGTAGGGCGCTGGCGGTAGTCCTCATACTCCAACATGTCTTTGGACTCCGGCATATCTTTGATGAGCTGCCGGATCAGATCCTTCTGCGCAGGAGTAACCGGAAGATTCTTTTTGCTCTCATCCACCTTCTCCACACCCTCACGGGTACTGATGTAGCGCACATAGTTCTGCAGATGTTCCGGTGGAGCGTCACGGATGTAGCGACTGGTGAATATCAATTTTGCCATATATCCCTCTCCTGAAAATAAATTCAGAGAGCATAGCACTCTCCGAACTGATGACTGATCTTTAAATTTTCATTGACATATTTCCTGTAGATCCATATAATAATAGTATCAGACAGGCAACGGCGTGTGTCTGTCCAAGCGATGAAGCATAACAGCGTACCGGATAGCCTTGTTATGCAGAGCTTTCGAGAGGGGTTGTGCAGTGAAACCTCAAGCCGGAGTAGGCATAAGCCGAAAGAAAATGCTCAGAGACCGTCCTGTACCATCAGGACGGTTTTCTTTTACGGAGGATTCCTTATGGATAGTTTACTGGCCTGTGCAAAAGCATTTGAAAATCTGCTTCCTGTGAAATATCATATCATCATTGGACGAAGGGGAAAGTCCGTGGATCTTACTGTCAGCTTTGAGGCTGTAGAATTTCACCATCTTGTGGGACTACATAAGCTGCACGATCTGCGTCTTTCCAGAGCCAGCCGGGAAAAAGTATTTTCACAGATCCTTTCCGGCCAGATCACTTTGGATGAAGTAAAAAAGAGCCGTTATTTCTGCCGCATCCAAAAACGGCTGGAGCCTTTTCAAAAGATCGAAGAGCTATTCGATAAAAATGACCTGATCTTCCGCTATAACCAAAAACTCCAGTCATTTTCTCTCATTGAAGCCGAGTACCTGCTTTCTACGCCATATGAATGCACAGATGTGTATATCTTCCTCGACAAAAAAGACGAGGCAGGTAATTTTTTCTGCCGTTCCTTTTTTCCAAAAGAAGAGAAGGATTACACAAAAGGCCAGGCAGTATACACCCTTTTGAAAAAAGAAAAGATAAACACCAACACCGGGACTCTACAGATCCAATATGATCGTCTCTCTCCAAAAAGCGGTTCATAACCCTGTGCAAACAGTTACAGAGCAGCCTGCCAGCCACTCTGTACTTTTTCTCTGTAAAAAATCCAAAAAATTTCTACAGCACTCCCAGCTTCTTCAGCAGCGCCACGCAGTCCTTCGCTCCCTGCTCATACAGATACAGGCAGTCATGATCCGCCGCCAGCAGGGTTGCCTCCACATAATCCGTGATAGCCTTCTTCACATCTTCCGGCAGGTCTTTTGTCTTTTCCTGCATCTCTTTGCTCAGCCTGGCCACCTTTTCCTGCAGCTTCTGGTCCTCCGGCGAATGCTCATTGCGCTCACGCACTGCTGTTTCCGTCATCTCCCGGATCACCATTTCATAGTTCTCTTCTCTGTCCATTTTCACTTCACTCCTTTTTCCAACCAACATAAACGGAACCGTTCCGACAGTCCATATGCAAAATCAATAAAATTATTTCTTTTTAGTTTTCACGTTTCTGATATTTGTATGCGTCACCCAGCTCCACCGCACCATTGAGACGCTTCACCTCTTCCACACACTTTGCATGGAGCTTCCGGAACGCGCTTTCATCAATCCGGCTTTCCGAATGGTAGGCAATCATATGCGCCAGCATGGACAGCTCCACTGCAATCTTGAAATCCATCCGGGCCAGGCGGTTCTCTGTATCCTGTACCGTGCTGGTCAGGACAGAGGACAGAGACTGCAGCAGGTAGTTTTCTGCCTTTCTGGAATTCAGATAGCCGCAATAGAATTTCAGCGCCTCCGTCACAAACTCATTCCGGGAGCGCACATTGGCCTCGGCCAGCAGTCCGTCCGCCATCTCAAGGATCTCCTTCTCAACATAAAAACCGGCCCGCACCTTTTCTGTCCCTTTGGCCATCTGCGTTCTCCTCCTCTCTGATCGCCTTATTCTCCCCTGGTATTCACTTTTTCCCTTCCGAAATCCCCAAAACTCCTGTCGCTTTTCCGGGAGCAGGCATAAAAAATCTCTGTATCCCTGAAAAAGTTATGCACTTTTGCCCTTCCGCACGGCTTTGCCGGACGGTGTTTTCCGGGTTTAGGCTGC
>DKWE01000042.1:0-14435 GCA_002491565.1 Lachnospiraceae bacterium UBA7160
CTTGGCTTACTTTCACAGTAAATAGAACAGGAGAGTAGTTATGTTGACACAGCTTTCAGTATTTGTAGAAAATAAGCCGGGCAGCTTCCGGCATGTGACAGAGGTGCTGCACGCGAACGCGATCTGCGTGCAGGCATTCTGCTCTGTGGATTCCCCGGAATTTGGCATCCTGCGGCTTGTGGTAGACCAGCCGGAGGCGGCAAAGGCCTGCCTGGAGAAGGAAGGGTTCATGACCAAGGATTATGATGTGCTTGCAGTAGAGCTTTCGGAGCAAAAGCCGCTCCCTGCGCTGCTTGCAGCATGCTGTGAGAGCAATATCAATATCCTGTACATGTATTCCGCGTATGGGGATAACGGCGGACGTACCGCAGTCATTTTTTACGCGGAGTATCTGGATGAGACGGAAGCGATGCTGAAGGGGAAGGGCTTCGACTGTCTGGATTCGCTGTCATAAGCTGCGGCTTGCAGCGGATAATCTGCACTTTGCATTGCAGGAATGACAGCTGTCACAGTATAGCATTACCATATCCAGCACAGGCAGTCTGCCGCAGCGCGGTGTACCGTATACAGCACAGGCAGTCTGCCGCAGCGCAGTGTACCACATACAGCACAGGCAGTCTGCCGCAGCGCAGTGTACCATATACAGCATATGCAGTTTGTGGCAGTGCAACATACCGCAATGCAGGCACCAATCTGTATTTCTGTTACATGCCTGGAAAAGCATTCTGCGCAGTTAGCCTGGCGTTTGACCGGATGCTGAGGGAAAATCGGGGGAAAATAAAATGTTGCATATCAAGAATCTCAGAGATGGGGTAGAGGTATTTAAAGCGCTCGGCTCCGATGTCCGGATGCGGATCGTGGAACTGCTTCTGGAACGCGGGCAGATGAATATGAATGAGCTTGCGACAGCGCTGGAGCTGACGAACGGAGCGCTGACTTCGCACATTCGCAGGCTGGAGGAATGCGGGATTATACAGACCGTGACCGAGGGGACCGGGCACGGCAATCAGAAGCTCTGCAGTATGAAGACCGACCAGATCCTCCTGACAGCAGGCAAAACGGAGGAACTGAGGGAGATCAAGGTCTATGAGACGGAGGTGCGCATCGGGCACTACAGCGACTATAAGGTCACGCCGCCCTGCGGGATGTGCAGTGTTTATCATCAGATTGGTACAGAAAACGATGTGCGCTATTTTTCCCATCCGGACCGTCTTCAGGCAGGACTTTTGTGGCTGTCAGACGGTTTCCTTGAGTACCGGATTCCGAATATGATTCCGACAGGACATCATATCAGCCAGGTGACATTTTATTTTGAAATTTCACAGGATCATGCGTACAATACGGAGGAGTCGCTTACAGATGTGGCATTTTATTTGAATGGACACAGGATCGGCGCGTGGTTGACTCCGGATGACTTCCGCTGGGGCAAGGGAATCTACACGCCCTTGTGGTGGAGCGGCAGAGAAAAGCAGGTGGGTGTGCAGAAGATGATTGTGGTCAATTTCTATGGCACATATCTGGACGGGCTGAAGATCTCGGATGTTGGGCTGAACAAAATTTCTTTCGAGGGGCAGAGCGAGATGCGTTTCCGTATTGCGGTGGAAAATGAAGGGATACACCGGGGCGGGATGGTCCTGTATGGCTCCGGCTTCGGAAACTTTAATCAGGATATCAGTGTACGCATTCACTATATCAGCGAGGGAGCAATCGCATAAGAACCGATCCGTAACTGTCCGGGAGTCACTATCTGTGAAGTACCGGACAGTAATTCTATTCTTGGCTATTTTTCACAAAATGTGAAAAACATATTGAAAAAAATGGATAATCTGCATATACTATTTACAGATTTATAAAATACTTTATAATAACGTAAAACGCAGCAGTTCCATTTCTGTAAAAAGTGAAAGTGCGGAGGCGATTCGTGGGCTTTCGTTTTTAATGGTGCAGAGGAATGGGCAGGAAGGTTCAGACTGTCCGTGAACTGTATGGACTAAGATGCCGGGTTGCTGCGGAAGCACAGGGAGGGCAAAAAAGATGAGTCAAGAAAAACAGCTGAAATACAATGAACCCTGGATTTTGCAGCGCGCGGATCCATATGTCTGCCGCCATACGGACGGCATGTATTATTTTACTGCGTCTCTGCCGGAGTACAACGGCATTGCGCTCCGCCGTTCCGCTACGCTGGCCGGGCTCGCGGACGCAGAGGAGGTCATGGTGTGGAAAAAGCATGACAAGGGCATCATGAGTGTTCATATCTGGGCGCCGGAGCTCCATTACCTGTTCGGAAAGTGGTATATTTACTTCGCAGGCGGGGATATCGATGATATCTGGGCGATCCGTCCATATGTCCTGGAGTGCCAGAGCGAGGACCCGCTGGCGGGCCCCTGGGTCGAGAAGGGGAAGATGCAGCGCAGCGACGATGACGAGTTCTCCTTCGAGGAATTCTCTCTGGATGCGACTGTGTTCGAGCATAAGGGAGAGTGGTATTACGTCTGGGCAGAGAAAGTGAGCGTGGGACGCAAGATCTCCAATCTGTATATCGCGAAGATGGAGAGTGCATACAAGCTGAAGACGGCACAGGTGCTGTTGACGACTCCGGACTACGATTGGGAGCGCATCGGCTTCTGGGTAAATGAAGGGCCATATCTCCTGAAGCATGGAGATAAGCTGTTTCTGACCTACTCGGCGAGCGAGACGGGGATCGACTACTGCGTCGGCATGCTGACTGCGGATGCGGATGCAGACCTGCTCGATCCGGCCTCCTGGAAGAAGTCGCGCTATCCAGTGCTGCGCTCTGATGCGTCCCGCCGGATCTACGGACCAGGGCACAACTGCTTTGTGAAGTCGGAGGACGGCACGAAGGATCTCATGATCTACCACGCGCGCACAGAGACAGAGATCATCGGTGATCCGCTTTACAATCCGAACCGCCACGCGATGGTGATGGAAGTGAAGTGGAGTGAGGAGGGCACACCGGTATTCTCCTACGAGTAAACCTGGCAGAAGGCTCGTTACGTTCCAGCCAACTCATAATACCTCAGGATGGACCTGAAGCCCTGCAGGGGTGTCCGCCCCAGCGGCTGTACGAGCGGATAAAGCGGCAGCTGTGGAGGTCTCCTCGCGCCTTAGAACTTGCAGACGAACGATAAGAGCGTGCAAACCACCAGACGTACTTCTCGGCCGTGCTGAATATGTTTGCTGACCATGGAAATGTGCATCCGGTTACTTTACCCCTCCAGTGGCTCCTCAATCGGGCTGTACTGCACGCGGAACTCAATGTCCTGGTTGTAGTTGCCGAAGCCCCTTCCGTACACGGTCAGCCCGCCGATGTGCTTCGCGCTGTCCGGAACAGCCATCCGGAAGAAAATACGGTCGCGGTAATCCAGGTGGAACTGGTCGATGCTGACATTGGAGATCCGCACATTGTCCATGAAGACACCGTTGCGGTTGATGGTCAGTGTCTTTAAAAGCCCGTACTGGTTCCAGTTCACAAACCACCAGTCGGGGGTGAACAGGCCCAGCGTATCAGCAAAATCTCCCGGGCTGGTCCAGATCCCGATAAAGGTATTATTCAGATAAAAGTGAATGTCAGACGGCCAGATTTCATTGCTGCCGGGCGCCTCAGAAGAGAGCTCGGCGGAGATAGAGATCTGGTCGATTTTGTTGTGATGCGGGATGATGCATGGAATTTGATATTCGACATATCCCCTGGAGAACCAGATGATATCGGCCTCAAATCGCTTCTGATGTGCAAAATAACGCGCGTCGTCCACCGAGCCGATCACCGACTGCGCCGTCGAGATCCCGCAGGTCGGATAGACCTCATAGCTGCTGTATTGGCCGGCGCGCAGGTAGGAGCGGTGTTCATTATTGGAGGAGGTTCCCTGGTTCAGAACGAACAGCAGCTTATCCAGATGCGGCTCGCACAGCTTTTGATTTCCATGGCAGGCAGAGTCCGAATTGACCCGGATCAGATCTGCGGCCTCCAGCTTGCGGATGTGGTTAGTCAGCGCCCCGTTTGTGATATCGAGCCGCTCCGCCAGCTCGTTCATGCTCATCTTTCCGCTTTCCAGCAGGAGCGAAAGGATCTCGATGCGGATATCTGATCCGAGCGCTTTAAAAATTTCCAGTCCTTCTGAGAGAGTCTTAATATATCGCATAACAATTTCCTTTCGAATAGCAGCTGCCTTGCCGCGCCGCTGTGTGCTGTTTAGAAGAAGTTAAAATACAATCCGTCTGGTTACTCTGCAAATCGTTGAAAATAAAGGAATACCACCAGAAATGTACTACAAAACCGCCCAAAATGCAAGGAAATATTAAGGTTTATATAAAGAAAAAACAAGATTCTTTAAAGGAATATAAACTCCAGAAAAACAGACTGGATAGGATGCACAAAAAAAGTTGCGTAGAATCAACGAAACCACACGAACTTTTGGTGAATTTTAGAAAACCATAAAATAATTTAATTTATAATTGACAATGGATCAGAAAAGTTGTATATTATGACCATAAAGCAATGCAAAAAAAAAAAAAGTGTACAGAATGCACAAAAGACAGGACCTGTGATCTGTCCCTGCATGGCGTACATCCTGTATCACAACAAAAAAGGAGGACAACAATTATGAACAAGAAATGGCTGGCGATGCTGTTGACGGGCGCTATGGTTGCATCCATGGGTACCGCTGTTATGGCTGAAGAGGCTGAGACCGAGGGTGCTCCGACTGCTGTTACGACGGTAGGACCGGATGATGGCACACATTTTGAGCTGTGGACATTCGTAGACCTGCACAGTAATTTTTACGCGAACATGGTGAATGAGTGGAACGAGGCAAATCCGGACAAGCAGGTTCAGATCACGTTCAGTACCTATCCGTATGGCGATATGCATAACAAGCTGATGATGTCCCTGCAGGCTGGCAGCGGCGCTCCGGACATCTGTGACATCGAGATCGGACAGTTCCCAAACTACACTGGCGCTGACTGCCCGCTGTATGATCTGACTGCGGCGCTTGCTCCTTACGAGGATACGATGGTTACGTCCCGTCTGGACGTTTACTCCAAGGAAGACGGTTCAAGAGTTGGTGTTCCGACACACGTAGGCGCTACTGTTATGTACTGGAACGCAGAGATCTTCGAGCAGTACGCCCTCGATTATAAGTCTGTAAAGACCTGGGATGATTATACCGCACTTGGACAGCAGCTCAAGGAAGCTTCCAACGGCGAAGTTTATCTGACAGCAGTAGATACAGGCGGAGTTGACTGGATGTGGATTGCGATGGCTGAGTATGGCGATGACTGGACCGGCGGCCCGGGCGGAGAGCCGAACGTACAGCTTGATTCCGTACAGAAGATGCTTGAGATGCAGCAGCAGTGGCTGAATGACGGCATCGCGATGATCGCAACCGATGGCCATACCGATACGGACGGCTGCCGTGTTCCGATCTCTGAGGGCAAGATCGCTTCCTTCCCGAAGGCAATGTGGTACATGAGCCGTTTCACAGGCTATGAGGCTATGAAGACGCTTGAGGGCAAGTACGACATCACGACCTGCCCGGTATTCGAAGAGGGCCAGAAGTGCTCCGTTGGTGTCGGCGGAACCGGTACAGTTGTCACCAACGAGTGTGAGAATCCGGAGCTCGCTGCTGAGTGGCTCGCATGGGCAAAGTGCTCAGAGGCAGGTCAGAAGCATATCTGGAATGATCTTGGATTTGATGTCTGCAACACTGCTTTCTGGTCAGATGAGGAATTCGCATATGACGAGTCCAACATTTACAACACATTCTTCCGTGTAAAGCCGTACGAGGTTCTGAACCAGCTCGCAGAGGCAGATGCGATCGGCACTGTTTATACGACGTCCGTATCTCCGACAATCAATGACTACTTCTGCACGACCGTTCTGAACAATGTTCTTGAGGATGGCATGGATGTAGCAGAGGCTCTTCAGGATGCACAGGATACCATCGAGATGGAGCTGATGTAAGTGATTCCTGATCAGCTTTGGCTGAGCAGCTAAGTAAGACAGTACGAGGGGAGGCCGGGGAATTGCATTCCCGGGTCTCCCTTTTCTATTAAAGAAAGGAGGAATACAACCTTGAGTAAGGCAAAGAAGTTATTGTATTCCCAGAAAATTGCACCGTATGTGTTTGTTCTTCCATATATTCTGAGCCTGCTGATTTTCTGGCTGTATCCGCTTGTCACCGGTATTCTGATGAGCTTTCAGAATGTCACATTCGGCGGCAAGGAATGGGTTGGCACAGCGCATTACGCAAAGCTTCTGCAGGATAAGTTCTTTGGAATCGCAGTCTCCAACAGCGTAGAGTACATGGTGCTGACGCTGGTGCTTCTGATCCCGATCCCGATGCTGCTCGCAGTTCTGATGGAGAGCCGTCTGACAAAGGCGAAGGGCGTCTGGAAGCTGATCATGTATATCCCGGCGCTGACGTCTGTTGTTATCTCCGGTCTTCTGTTCCGTCTGATGTTCTCCGAGGGCGACAACGGTCAGATGAACGTGATCCTGCATATGTTCGGACAGCCGAGCTTTGCATGGCTGAAGACGAAGTGGACGGCCTGGGTCGGCCTGCTTCTGCTGTGTATGTGGAGGTGGACCGGCGTCAATATGCTCTACTTTGTGGCCGGCCTGAAGTCGATTGACAATTCCGTCTACGAGTCCGGTGAGATCGACGGTGCGAACGGGTGGCAGAAGTTCCGCTACATCACGCTTCCGCTGCTGAAGCCGACAACGGTATACGTTGTCACGATCTCCGTCTTCGCCGGTCTGTCGATGTTCCTTGAGAGCTTCATGCTGTGGAACGGCAACTCCTCCCCGAAGAATATCGGTCTTACCATCGTTGGATATCTGTATAAGCGTGGTATTGAGAAGAACGATATGGGATATGCGTGTGCGGTTGGTGTTGTCCTGATGATTATTGCCCTGGTGATCAACTTTATACAGCTGATTGCGACTGGTACGATCAAAGTAGGAAAGAAGGAGGACTAGTACTATGGCTAAGAATACGAATACTCCAAGAACGATGGAATCAGCGCGCAGAGTGCCGTCCATTCTTGCGACCGGACTGTTTGTGCTTGTCTGTCTCCTGATTGCATTTCCGCTTGTAGCAGGGTTCCTTGCTTCGTTCCGTCCAGGTTCGGAGGTTGTGACAAAGGGTATGTCGCTGGACTTTCATTCCCCGCTGATCCTTGATAACTACCGGATCCTGTTTGCGAAGTTCTTCCCGAAGGGAATGCCGGACGATGCGATTGTAGGTTCGAAGAATTACTTCATGTGGTATAAGAACAGTCTGATCCTGACTGTTACGACGGTGGTACTGACGCTGCTTGTCTGCTATTTTATCGCATATGCACTTTCCATGTATAAGTTCAAGCTGAACGGATTCCTGTTCTTCATGGTTATCGCTACGATGTCCGTACCGTTCGAGATCCTGATGCTTCCGCTTTACCAGGAGATCACGACGCTTGGCATCATCAATACGAATGCCGGTGTCATCCTACCTGGACTATGCGCGGCAGGTACGATCTTCTTCTTCAAGCAGTATATGACGAGTCTTCCGAGAGAATTGCTCGACGCGGGCCGTGTGGACGGCTGTACCGAGTATGGCATCGCGATCAAGATCATGATGCCGATCACGAAGCCTGCTTTTGCATCTCAGGCAATTCTCTGCGCGATGGGTTCCTGGAACAATATGCTGTGGCCGATGCTGGTATTCCGTGATACGAAGAAGTTCACCCTTCAGATCGGTCTGAATACGCTGCTGACCCCGTATGGGAATAACTACGACCTTCTGATCGCAGGTTCCATGTTCGGTATCATCCCGATCCTGATTGTGTACCTGATCTTCAACCGCTACCTCGTAGACGGTATGACGAGCGGTGCAGTCAAGGGTTAAGCAGAATTTCCGAACTACAATTTCTGCTGCGGTCCTGCTGGCCGCAGACAATCATACGATTCGTGATAGCCGCGCAGGCTGTAATGAATCAATCCTAAGGAGAGATGGAATAATTCTGTGTTTCCTTCAGAAACTGACAGCCCGACATGTGGGATTGGCGATGCCACATGCCGGGCTGATAGTATATCTGAGACATTGGCAAAATGACGAAAAAGGGAGAAAAGCCCCCTTCTTTTTTTACAGAAAAAAACGGGAAAAGTGCTTGTAAGTGGTGTGCTGGATGTGATAATCTCTAGTTGAGAAACGTTTTACCAAAAAATAAAAAGTTGCTGCAACAGGATTCGCGGCTAGAATGAGAGGGTAATATGGCAAAGTATATCATTAACGCAGAGAGAAAAAAGAACAAAATTAACAGAGAGATTTACGGACACTTTTCCGAGCATCTTGGGCGCTGCATCTATGAAGGACTCTATGTCGGAGAAGATTCGGAGATCCCGAATACAAACGGGATGAGAAACGATGTTGTGGAGGCATTGAAGGAGATCGAGGTGCCGGTACTCCGCTGGCCGGGCGGCTGCTTCGCGGACGAATACCACTGGAGAGAGGGCATTGGCCCGAAAGCCGAGCGGAAGCGCATGGTGAATACAAACTGGGGCGGAGTAGTTGAGGACAACAGCTTCGGTACCCATGAGTATTTTGAGCTGTGCCGTCAGATTGGCTGTAAGACCTATATCAATGGAAATGTCGGGAGCGGAACGGTGCAGGAGATGTCCGAGTGGATTGAGTACATGACCTTCGACGGAGAGTCGCCGCTGGCGCAGGAGCGCGCAAAGAATGGCCATTCGGAGCCGTTTAAGGTAGACTATTTTGGCGTCGGCAATGAGAACTGGGGCTGCGGCGGCAATATGACGCCGGAGTATTACGCGAACCTTTACCGCCGTTACCAGACCTTTATCAAGCAGTATAAGCATACGGACGACGAGAAGATCCGCAGAATCGCCTGCGGTGCGAATTCAAACGACTACGAGTGGACAGAGGACGTGCTGAAGACTCTGTTTACGCACTGCGATCCGCGTGCCCACGGCAATACAGAGGGCCTTTCCTTACATTACTATACGCATCCGTATGGCTGGGACGATAAGGGCAGTGCGACCGAGTTCAATGAGAAGGACTGGTATCAGACGATGGCGAAGACGCTCTATATGGAGGAACTGATCCGCCGTCACAGTGCGATTATGGACCAGTATGACCCTGAGAAAAAGATCGGAATGATCGTAGACGAGTGGGGCACCTGGTTTAACGTGGAGCCGGGCACGAATCCGGGCTTCCTCTACCAGCAGAATACGATGCGGGACGCGGTGGTGGCAGGCATCAACCTGAACATTTTCAACCATCATTCAGACCGTGTGAAGATGGCGAATATCGCACAGCTGGTCAATGTGCTGCAGTCTGTAGTCCTGACGGATGGGCCGGAGATGCTCAAGACACCGACCTGGCATGTCTTCCATATGTATAAGGCGCACCAGGATGCGACGCTCGTGGACAGCTATCTGGAGACAGAGACAGTCGGAGTGGAAGGAGTCGAGGTGCCGAACCTGACGGAGTCGGCTTCGATCAGTGCAGACGGGAAGCTCCAGATCACGATGACGAATCTGTCTCTCGACACGGCGTATCCGGTCGATGTGCGTCTGACCGGATACGAGGGGACGGCGGTAAGCGCGGAGATCCTCAGCGAGGAAATGCACGCGAAGAACACGTTCGAAGAGCCGGATGCAGTGCACAGCAAGCCGTTTGACGGGGTCGAGCTGGTGCATGGCGGACTGAAGTTTACGATTCCGGCATGCAGCGTGCTGCATATCACGGTGGAGTAAGAAGGAGCTGTGAGTGCGGAAGGTAGAAATGGTGCAAGTGCACATGAGACATCCGGGCAGACAGGCCAGATCGTTGTATCAGAGAATTTTGCAATGCCGGAACATGATGCAGAGACTGTCATGCGAGTGAGGCGGACCGGTGAGACGGCTTCAGAGAAGCCGCACCGGTACTGCCGGAAATGCCTGACGCGTGAGATGGGGCGCGACGAGTATTTTCACAGCCTGCACGAGTATATTGAGAATCTCGACGCGGATCTGAAGGTCAGCCCTGCCATCTACGAAGCGAGGCTTGCAAAGTGCAAGCAGTGTGAGAAGCTGCTGGATGGCATGTGCCGGATCTGCGGATGCTATGTGGAGCTGCGGGCAGCGATGAAAAAGAACCGCTGCCCGCTTGTGCACCCGGCCTGGGAGCGCGTGCGGGAGGAAGACGCGTATTAGAAAAGCAGGCGCTTGACCAATGGAAAAAGAAAAAGACCTTGAATAGGCGCAGACTTTCGTAGTAAAAGGAGGAATGAGACTATGCAGAAATTTGCAAAGATGGTCATTGACAAGGATTTCAAGATTTCTGAAATCGACAAACGGATTTACGGCTCATTTATCGAGCATCTTGGCCGCGCGGTATATGAGGGGATTTATCAGCCGGGACATCCGGCCGCGGATGAGAATGGATTCCGACGCGACGTGATGGAGCTGGTGAAGGAGCTGAATGTTCCGATTGTCCGTTATCCGGGCGGAAACTTTGTATCCAGCTTCGTCTGGGAGGACAGTGTCGGACCGGTAGAACAGCGTCCAAAGCGGCTTGAACTCGCATGGCGAAGTCTTGAGACGAATGAGATCGGCGTGAATGAATTTTCCAAGTGGACGAAAGCGGTTGGCTCTGATATCATGATGGCAATCAATCTCGGCACGCGCGGAGTAGCGGATGCCTGCAACCTTCTCGAGTACTGCAACCATCCGTCAGGGACAAAGTATTCCGACTGGAGGATCAGCCATGGCGTGAAAGACCCGCTGAACATCAAGACCTGGTGCCTCGGCAATGAGATGGACGGACCGTGGCAGCTCGGCGCGAAGACTCCGGTTGAGTATGGCCGCCTTGCAGCGGAGACTGCAAAGGCAATGAAGCTGATTGATCCGACTATTGAGCTGGTATCCTGCGGAAGCTCGAACACTGGAATGCCGACGTTCCCGCAGTGGGAGGCGACGACACTGGAGCATACGTACAATTATGTTGATTATGTATCGCTGCATCAATATTTCGGAAATGCAGATAATGATACAGAGAACTTCCTTGCACTTTCCATGGAGATGGATCACTTTATCAAGACGGTTATCGCGACCTGCGACTTTGTGAAGGCAAAGAAGCGCGGCAAGAAGGATATCAATCTGAGCTTTGACGAGTGGAATGTCTGGTTCCATTCGAATGCGGGCGACAATGACACGATGAAGAACCGCCCGTGGCAGCAGGCTCCGGCACTTCTGGAGGATCACTATACCTTCGAGGATGCACTGCTCGTCGGTCTGATGCTGATCACGCTGATCAAGCATTCGGACCGTGTGCGTATGGCATGCCTGGCGCAGCTGGTAAATGTCATTGCGCCGATTATGACGGAGAAGGATGGCCCGGCATGGAGACAGACAATTTACTATCCGTATCTGCATGCGTCAAAGTATGGGCGCGGTATCGCGCTGCAGCCAGTGCTTGCTTCCTCGAAGCATGACACGAAAGGCTACACGGATGTTACGGATGTCGATTCCGTGGCGGTCTGGAATCCGGAGACAGAGGAAGTGACGATCTTCGCGGTGAACCGTGATCTGAACGATGACATCACGCTGACCTGCGATATCGGAAGCTTTGAGGGCTATCAGCTGCTCGAGCACATTGTTCTTGCCTGCGATGACATGAAGGCAACGAACAGTGCAGCCTGTGAGACAGTTGCCCCGAGACAGTCAAAGGAGACAACCGTTGATGGCAGAACTGTGACAAGCAATCTGCGCAAGGCATCGTGGAATGTGATTCGCCTTGGCAGAAACTAGTGTGCTGACGTGTTTATATCTGGCAAAGCTTCGTAGCATGATTTTTCATCCGTAAGTCGGCTGAATGAGGAGATGCGGTGGCAGCGTCGATGTCTTTTGCCTTTTTCTGCACTCTGTTTGTTTTTTGTGCTAATATCGGGAGAACGTATAGCCAAATGAGGAAAAAAGGGTTACAATAAGCTAGAAAGTATCCTGCGGGTAAATATCTGACCAAAGAAAGAGAGGAAAACGCGATGAAGATTATCAAAGCGAAGGATTACAATGATTTGAGCAGAAAAGCGGCAAATATTATTTCAGCGCAGATTATCATGAAGCCGCACTGTGTGCTGGGACTCGCGACAGGGTCTACGCCAATTGGAACCTATCAGCAGCTTGTAGAGCGGTACAATGGGGGAGATCTGGATTTCTCTGAGGTGACGACCGTCAATCTCGATGAGTACAAGGGACTTCCGCGTGAGAATGACCAGAGCTACTACTATTTTATGAATGAGCATCTGTTCAGCAAGGTCAACATTGACAAGAACCGCACGTTCCTTCCGGATGGAACGGAGGAGGACAGCGCAAAGGCCTGCCGTGATTATAACGCGGTGATTCATTCTGTGGGCGGTGTGGATCTCCAGCTGCTGGGGCTCGGACACAATGGGCATATCGGATTCAATGAGCCGGGAACCGTGTTTGAGAAGGAGACGCACTGTGTCTCACTGACTGAGCGGACGATTCAGGCGAACAGGCGTTTCTTTGCTTCTGAGGAAGAAGTACCGCGCCAGGCGTACACGATGGGAATCAAGACGATTATGTCTGCACACCGGATCCTGGTGGTGGTATCCGGGGAGGACAAGGCGGAGATCGTGCGAGAAGCATTCTTCGGCCCGGTGACTCCGGCAGTTCCGGCCTCCATTCTGCAGATGCACAATGAGGTGATTGTGATTGCGGACGAGGCGGCGCTGTCAAAGTGTGAAGGACTGTACTGACGCGGAACTGCAGTTTGGCCAGTCATGTCGTTAACTGGATGACCTTGGCAAAAAGATGATTTCTGTTTGATTGACAAGGATAACGATATGCAAAAATACAAGTAAGAAAGGGACTGTGAAAAAGCCATTTAGGAAGACTTTTTCACAGTCCCTTTAAAATTCGTTTGTTTGACGGAATACTATGAATACAGAGAAATTACCCCATAATAGCCGTCACATGATACTCCTTCTTGCCTTCCTCAAACGGGATGACATGACCGTCGATCTCCTTGCCGTCAACGATGAGCTTCTGGATGCCCTTCTGGACACCGTTCGGGTTCTCAACCTTGATTTCGTAGGAAGCGCCGCGGAAGGTGCGATTCAGCGTGAAGTCACCGAAGCCCTCCGGCACGCACGGATTGATACCGAGGCCCTCGTACTCCGGCTGGACGCCGAGGATTGCCTGGGAGATATTGACAAAAGTCCAGGCTGCCGTGCCAGTCAGCCAGCTGTTTTTCGCTTCGCCGTGGAACTTCGCGTCTGCGCCTGCCACCATCTGGGAGTAGACGTATGGCTCAGTCCGGTGGATCTCGCTGATGTCCTCAATATAAGCAGGGCAGGTCTTGCGGTAGATCTCAAATGCGCGGCTGCCGCGTCCGATCACTGTCTCCGCAATCGATACCCACGGGTTGTTGTGACAGAAAATTCCTGCGTTCTCCTTATATCCTGGCGGATAGGAGGATACTTCACCAAGGTTGAGGTAGTATTTCGAATATGCAGGCTGCAGAAGCATAATGCCGTATTTCGTATCCAGCCGCTCCTTAACAGAATCCAGTGCCTTCTGTGCAAGTCCTTCCTCTACGCCGACACCAGCCAGCACGCAGAAGCCCTGCGGTTCAATGTAGATCTGGCCTTCCTCGCATTCCTTAGAGCCGATCTTCCTGGAATCTGCGTCATAAGCGCGGACAAACCACTCGCCATCCCAGCCATCCTTTAAGATTGCCTGGTACATGATATCGACCTCAGCGAGCGCCTGGGCAGCCAGATCGTCCTTGCCGGTCAGGCTGCAAAGCTTTGCATATTCTTTTCCGTATTTGATAAACATGCCTGCGATGAACACAGACTCTGCAACCGGTCCCTCAGACGGGCCGGTGGTCTGGAAAGGCTCGCCCGGTGTGTCGGAGAAGCAGTTCAGGTTCAGGCAATCATTCCAGTCTGCGCGGCCGATCAGCGGAAGGCCGTGCGGTCCCTTATGTGTGACGATGTAACGGAAGGAGCGCGTCAGATGCTCAAAGAGAGGCGCGGCTTTTGTCTCGTCATTGTCAAACGGCACCATCTCATCGAGAATGGAGAAGTCGCCGCTCTCCTTGATGTAAGCTGCAGTACCAGCGATCAGCCACAGCGGGTCGTCGTTGAAGCCGCTTCCGATGTCCATGTTGCCCTTCTTGGTCAGCGGCTGGTACTGATGGTACGCGCTGCCGTCCTCGAACTGAGTGGAAGCGATATCAATGATACGCTCTCTCGCGCGCTCCGGAATCAGATGGACGAAGCCGAGCAGATCCTGGCAGGAATCGCGGAAGCCCATGCCGCGCCCGGTGCCGGATTCGTAGTAGGAAGCAGAGCGGGACATATTGAAAGTAACCATACACTGGTACTGGTTCCAGATGTTGACCATG
>DKWE01000042.1:14728-15251 GCA_002491565.1 Lachnospiraceae bacterium UBA7160
GTTCCAGATGTTGACCATGCGGTTAACTTTTTCATCCTGAGAGGATACATGGTACTTGCCAAGCAGATGATCCCAGTATGCGTTCAGCGCTGCGAAAGCCTCCTGCACCTGTGCTTCGGTCTGGAAGCGGGAGAGAAGTTCTTCTGCCGGCTTTTTATTGATTACACCCGGCTTTTCCCACTTCTGGTCCTTTGGATTCTCTGCATAGCCAAGCACAAATACAAAGTTTCTGGACTCACCCGGTGCAAGTGTCACGTCAAGCTGGTGTGCAGCAACCGGAGACCAGCCGCTCGCCATGGAGTTCTCACAGACACCATGCTCCACAGCCACCGGATTGGAGTATTCATGGTATGCGCCGATGAAGCTGTCTCGGCTTGTATCAAAGCTCTCAGCTTTTGCATTGACGCTGAAATAAGCGAAATGATTACGGCGTTCACGGTATTCTGTCTTGTGATAAATCGTGGAACCAACGACCTCGACCTCACCGATGCTCAGATTCCGCTGGAAGTTTGTCATATCATCC
>DKWE01000042.1:15552-15934 GCA_002491565.1 Lachnospiraceae bacterium UBA7160
CTGGAAGTTTGTCATATCATCCATCGCGTTCCAGAGACAGAACTCTACGTAGGAGAACAGCTTGAGGTGCTTCTCCTGATCGGTATCATTCGTAAGCGTCAGGCTGTTAATTTCACAGGTCGCATCCATCGGGACGAACGCGAGAAGATTCGCTCTGACGCCGTCTTTGGAAGAAAGGAAGCGGCTGTAGCCGATGCCATGATGGCACTCGTAGGTGTCCAGATCCGTCTGAGTCGGCTTCCAGCCAGGATTCCAGACCGTATCGCCGTCTTTGATGTAATAATACTTTCCGTTCGTATCATACGGGATGTCGTTGTAACGGTAACGTGTGATGCGGAGGAGCTTTGCGTCTTTATAAAAGCTGTAGCCGCCGCAGGTGTTG
>DKWE01000042.1:16053-24293 GCA_002491565.1 Lachnospiraceae bacterium UBA7160
GCCGATGCCGTGGCGGCACTCGTACGCGTCGAGCTCGGTCTGGGTCGGCTTCCAGCCCGGGTTCCAGACGGTGTCGCCGTCCTTGATGTAGTAGTATTTCCCGTTGGTGTCGTACGGGATATCGTTGTAGCGGTAGCGGGTGAGGCGGAGCAGCTTTGCGTCCTTGTAGAAGCTGTAGCCGCCGCAGGTGTTGGAAACGAGGGAAAAGAAATCATTGCAGCCCAGATAATTGATCCACGGAAGCGGAGTCTTCGGGGTTGTGATCACGTATTCCCGATTCGAGTCATCGAAGTATCCGTATTTCATGACAGTATTCTCCTTTTCTTGAAAACGTTTTAGTAACAGGGTAAAAAAAACACCTGCCAATTATCCCCAGTATATACTATATTTTCCTGGAAATCAATCCTTCTTTTTTAAACTTGCAAGAAAAATTTGGAACTGTGTAAAGCCAGGTTGGCGAAAAGTAAAATCCAGCGGAAACCAGGGAAAAGAAATTTTGTCAATTTTGCAGAAAAATATTGTAAAAATGCAGAATAAGTGTTAACATGTACGAAAACCGTGTTTTTCAGCCGGACAGGAACGGCAAAGTGTTGGGGTGAATGGGAACGAAAACGGTTTTGAAAACAAAATATGACTGAATGGGAAGGCAGGATGGGGTGCAGATATGGTTTCAATGAAGGATATAGCAAAAATGTGCGGGGTATCGGTGGCTACCGTCAGTAAAGCGCTGAATGATTACAGCGATGTAGGGGAAGAGACAAAGCGTCTGATTAAGAAGACTGCGGAGGAAGCCGGATACTTTCCGAATTCTTCTGCGCGGGCACTGAAGACGAACCGGACTTACAATCTGGGCGTTCTGTTTGTGGATGAGGCGCAGAGCGGGCTGACTCATGACTTTTTTGCATCCGTGCTGGACAGCTTCAAGGTGCGTGCCGGGGCAAAGGGGTATGATATTACTTTTACCAATTGTAACATTAACAATCGAAAGATGAGCTACTATGAGCATTGCCGGTACCGCGGGGTAGACGGTGTGGTGATCGCGTGTATCGATTTCTACAATCCGGATGTGCAGGGGCTGATCCAGAGTGATCTTCCTGTCGTGACGATTGACCACGTATTTGACAACCGCGTGGCGGTACTGTCTGACAATGTAAATGGAATGGAAGAGCTGGTAGAGTACATTTGCGATATGGGGCACACGCGGATCGCATACATACACGGGGCGGACTCCTCGGTGTCGAGGAACCGGATCAGCAGCTTCTACCGGACACTGGCGCGGCGCGGAGTCAATATCCCGGATGAATACGTGCGGGAATCACAGTACCGTGATACCGTGTCAGCAAAAGTGATTACGCATGAATTGCTGGACCTGCCGGTTCCGCCGACGTGCATCCTGTATCCGGATGATTTCGCCTCGCTTGGCGGACAGAATGCGATCAAGGAGCGCGGACTCCGGATTCCTGAGGATATCTCGGTGGCTGGCTACGATGGGATTATGCTTGCGCGCGTGATGGAGCCGCGCCTCGCGACGATCTGTCAGGACACTCTGGAGATCGGAAAGGTTGCAGCAGATAAGCTGATCTCGCTGATCGAGAATCCGAAGACAGCGCTGATCGAGCATGTGGTAGTGAAAGGCAGACTTCAGCGCGGGGAATCGGTGAAGCGGCTAAATTAAAAATACCGGAAGGCTGACGTGAGCCGCGAAGACGATGGCAAACGGCAGCTTTTCTTATGTAATAGAAGGAAAGCTTTGGCTTTTATGAGCGGCTCTGCCTCGCTCTGGGCGTTTCATATCGATGCGTATTATAATTTCAGCACTCTGTCAGGGGAGGAACTGCCTGACCAGATGGCTGGATTGCTGTAAGTGTATTCTTTTGTTTTGCGGACATCAGGAGGAGAAACGAGCATGGACTGTATGATTATCGGAATTGCCGGGGGGACAGGCTCCGGAAAGTCAACATTCACGAACCGGCTTCGTGACCGGTTCGGAGGGGAAATCGCGGTGATTTACCACGACAATTACTATCGGCGGCATGATGATCTGCCGTTCGAGGAGCGGAAAAAGCTGAACTATGATCATCCGGACGCGCTGGAGACGGAGCTTCTGGTCGATCACATCAAGCGGCTGCGCCGGGGGGAGAGCGTGGAGTGCCCGGTGTACGATTACAGTATCCACAACCGGTCGGACCGGACGGTGACGATTCATCCGAGAAGAATTCTGGTGATCGAGGGGATTTTGCTGCTGGCGGACGTGAGGCTGCGGGAACTTCTGGACATCAAGATCTACGTGGAGGCGGATGCGGACGAGCGCATTCTGCGGAGAATTGTGCGGGATGTGAAGGAGCGGGGACGAGACCTGGATAATATTGTGGAGCAGTATCTGACGACGGTGAAGCCAATGCATTATCTGTATGTGGAGCCAACGCGGGCGCTGGCGGATATCGTGATAAACAGCGGAATGAATGATGTGGCCTTTGATGTCGTGCAGTCGAAAATCCTGCTGTTGCTGGGAAAGGGCGGAAACCCGTAATAAAATGCGGCTCCCTTGGGGTGGACACCCCTATAGGTCCTTCACCAAGGCATTATGAGCCGGATGATGCTGGTTAACTAAGGAAACGCTTGAATCTGTGTTTCCCTAATCCGGATAAACCGGAACCAAAATTTTGTCATTTTGCGCAAGATTTCGTTTGTAAGTGTCTAAGGAACATTGGCCCAACCGGCGGAACGGATGCGTTCGTATGGAATGCCGGAAGCGCAGGAGCAGTCACATCCCACGCAGCTTCTTCATAAAATAGGGGAGAGAGGATGCAGGAGTGATAGTTATCATGGCGAAGGTTGTGATTGATGCGGGGCACGGTGGCCGGGAGCCTGGTGCGATATACGAAGGCAGGAGGGAGAAAGACGATAACCTGCGGCTGGCATTGGCAGTAGGAAACATTTTAGAGAGAAATGGTGTAGAGGTAGCGTATACGCGTACAGAGGATGTGTATAATAGTCCATTAGAGAAAGCACAGATCGCGAACCGCGAGGGCGGAGATTTTCTGATTTCATTTCACCGGAATTCGAGTCCGGAGGCGAACCAATATTCCGGGGTGGAGTCGCTGGTGTTTGACCGGTCCGGGAGGAAGGTTGAGCTTGCGGAAAATATCAACCGAGAGCTGGAACGCGTCGGTTTCCGGGATCTCGGCGTAAAGGAGCGCCCGGGGCTTGTGATCCTCAGGCGGTCGCGGATGCCAGCAGTGCTGGTAGAGACTGGATTTTTAAATACAGATGTGGACAACGAGCGGTTTGACCGGGATTTCGATGAGATTGCGCAGGCAGTTGCGGATGGAATTCTGCAGACACTTTGGAGCATGCCGGGCGCCAGGGCAGAAGCGGCGCAGAGGGATGCAGCAGGCAGAACTGCGGATGCGGGGATGATGCCGGGGACGGTCTCGGGGAACAGTGCAAATACAGGGATGATGCCGGGAACAGCCTCGGGGAACAGTGCAAATACAGGGATGATGCCGGGGACGGCCTCGGGGAACAGTGCGAGCGCAGGAATGATGCGGGATACAGCTCCGGAGAACACTGCAAACGCAGGAATGGCACAGGGAGCGGTTTCAGGGAGTACTTCATATGCCGGGAACGGATTATCAGGACAGGATATAGGAAGAGCAGAAGCTGTGCGTGCAGGGATGGAGACTGGTGCGATGGGAGATGGCGTGGATCCGGCATATGAACGGTTCGGATGCTGTGGGAATCCCGAGCGGTACTACCGCGTTCAGACCGGTGCGTTCCGGAACCGGCAGTATGCAGAGGAACTTTTGTATCAGCTTCAGAGGCAGAATTATCCGGCGTGGCTGCTGTATGAGGACTCTCTTTATAAAGTACAGGTGGGAGCATACCGGAAGCTGGATAACGCAGTTCGGATGGAACAGGCGCTGCGCCGTGCCGGATATTCCACTTTTATTACAACGTAATGCGGTAGCACTTGCTCATTTGCAGGATATTATGCTATACTGAATCCGCGTTGCAGAGCAGACAGTGTGATAAAAATCAATATCATCGTGCGCTTAAAGTCCCGGAGCGGAAACTGCAATGAATCCGCCGCGAAGCGGCAGACAGGAGCCGGTATGGATACAACAGGATTAGAAAAGATCGCGGAGCCTTTGCTTTCGTGGTTTGGACAACATGCGCGTGTGCTGCCGTGGAGGGAGCATCCGGACGCATACCGCGTCTGGGTGTCAGAAATCATGCTGCAGCAGACGCGCGTGGAAGCAGTAAAGCCTTATTTTGCCCGTTTTATGGAGGCGCTTCCGGATGTGGCGGCACTTGCTGCCTGCCCGGAGGACCAGCTGCTGAAGCTGTGGGAGGGACTTGGGTATTACAACCGAGTCCGGAATATGCAAAAGGCGGCGGTAAGGATGATGGAAGAATCTGGCGGTGTGCCGCCCGCCACTTATGAGGAGCTGCTCGCGCTGCCGGGAATTGGCAGTTATACGGCGGGGGCGATTGCATCCATCGCTTATGGACAGGCTGTTCCGGCAGTGGACGGGAATGTGCTGCGGGTAGTCAGCCGCATCTGCGGCAGCTGTGAGGATATCACGAAGCAGTCGGTGAAAAAGCAGGTAGAGCAGGCATTGAAACGCGTGATGCCGCAGGAATGCCCGGGAACCTTCAATCAGGCTATGATGGAGCTGGGAGCGATGGTCTGTGTGCCGAATGGCGCGCCGGAGTGTGAGCGTTGTCCGGTGCGCAGTATCTGTGCGGCAGGAGAGAGCGGAGCGTGGAAGCAGATTCCGGTGAAAGCAGCGAAAAAGCCGCGCAGAGTTGAGCCGCGCACGGTGCTCGTGATTCGTGACCAGGAGCATGCAGCCGTGCAGAAGCGTCCGGATGCGGGACTGCTTGCCGGGCTGTACGAGCTTCCGAACTTCGAGGGACATCTGTCGCAGGAGGAAGCACTCGCGCAGGTGCGGCGCCTGGGATTTGCTCCGATACGGATACAGCCGCTGGAGGAAGCAAAGCATATTTTCAGCCACATAGAGTGGCGGATGGCCGGTTATCTGGTTCTGGTTGAAGAGAAGGAGCAGAGAAACAAGGCGGCCTGTGATCAGAAGCTTTTATTTATCGAGCCGTCTCGAACGGAACAGGAGTATCCGATTCCGGCAGCGTTTGCGTCGTATGTAAAATATCTGCATATCCGGCTCGGACAGGAGAAGTTTGAGGCGGAAGCGTGAACGGTGACAGAACACTACTACAGGATAAGGGGAAATCTATGAAAATATTGACAATAGCAATTCCGTGCTATAATTCGGAAGCTTATATGGAAAAGTGCATCCGCTCGATCCTTCCGGTGGGTGAGGCTGTAGAGATTTTGATTGTGGATGATGGGTCGACGAAGGACCGCACACCGCAGATCGCAGACAGCTATGCGGCGAACTATCCGTCGATCGTCCGCGCGGTTCATCAGGAAAATGGCGGGCATGGGGAAGCGGTCAATGCGGGCCTGCGTAATGCGTCCGGCTTGTACTATAAAGTTGTCGACAGTGATGACTGGGTGAACACAAAAGCCCTGGCCCGGATTGTCCGGAAGATGAAGGAGCTGGAAGCGGACGGCGGCGTGGACATGCTGCTCGCGAACTTTGTATACGATAAAGTAGGGGCGAAGCACAAGAAGCTGATGCGCTTTAAAAATGTCTTTCCGGAGGGGGAGGTCTTTGGCTGGGACCGGATGCGCCATATGCGCGAGACGCAGTACATCCTGATGCACAACATTTTTTACCGCACTCAGATGCTGCGTGACTGTGGCATGGAACTGCCGAAGCATACGTTCTACGTGGACAATATTTTTGCGTTCCAGCCCTTCCCGCATGTGGAAAAGCTGTACTATATGGACGAAAATCTATATCACTATTTTATTGGCAGGGAAGATCAGTCGGTCAACGAACAGGTGATGATCGGGCGGATCGATCAGCAGATCCGGGTAAATAAGATTATGATCGATGTCATGGGACGGCAGGATTTTGTGATGAAGGATCCGCATCTGCGTAAATATATGAGAATCTATCTGAGTAAAATCATGACTGTGACATCGATGATGCTGATTCTGTCCGGTACACAGGAAGCGCAGGAGAAAAAGACAGAGATCTGGGAGTATCTGAAGGAGCATTCGCCGGAGGATTACCGGGCGCTGCGGTTCGGACTTTTAGGGATCGGAGTGAATCTGCCCGGAAAAGCAGGCCGGAGGATATCGATTGCGGGCTATAAAATAGCGCAGAAATTTGTGGGTTTCAATTGACGCGGGATTGTGTTTTTCTGGAAGTTGTGCTATGATGAACGCTGACTTGTGAGCTTCGGCGCTGAAGAGCCGGGGCTGCTTGGCGCAGGTGGCGTTCGTTTCGCGACGACCGGGCCGGCAGCGAGACCGTCCGGGTCGTGCCGACCGGAGCGGAGTGTGGAATTTTTCATGTAGTTATGCTTTGAAATCCCAGCGCCATGACATTGGGGACTGAACAGGTACAGCGAGATCAAAATAAAGGAAGGAACAATATGGAACAGGAGAGAGAAGAAAAGGTTTCGAAAAACTTTATTGAGCAGATCATTGAGAAGGATCTGGCAGAGGGAACATGTAAGGCCGTGTGCACGCGTTTTCCGCCGGAGCCGAACGGTTATCTGCATATTGGACATGCAAAGTCTATTCTTTTGAACTATGGGCTTGCGCAGAAGTATGGCGGAAAGTTTAATCTTCGATTCGACGACACGAATCCGACGAAGGAGAAGACCGAGTTTGTGGAATCGATTATCGCTGATGTAAAATGGCTTGGCGCTGACTTCGAGGACCGGCTGTTTTTTGCATCGAACTATTTTGAGCAGATGTATGAGGCTGCAGTGAAGCTGATCAAAAAGGGAAAGGCGTTTGTCTGCGACCTCTCGCCGGAGGAGATCCGCAGCTACCGCGGCACGCTGACGGAGCCGGGCAAGGAGAGCCCGTACCGTGACCGTACCGTCGAGGAGAACCTGCAGCTGTTTGAAAATATGAAGAATGGCATGTACGCAGACGGCGAGAAGGTACTGCGCGCCAAAATCGACATGGCTTCCCCGAACATGAATATGCGGGACCCGGTGATCTACCGTGTAGCGCATATCTCTCACCACAATACAGGGGATGAGTGGTGCATTTATCCGATGTACGACTTTGCGCATCCGATCGAGGACGCGATTGAGGGTGTGACCCATTCGATCTGTACGCTGGAATTTGAGGATCACCGGCCTTTATATGACTGGGTGGTACGAGAGCTGGAGTATGAGCAGCCGCCGAAGCAGATCGAGTTTGCGAAGCTGTATCTGAACAATGTTGTGACCGGCAAGCGCTATATCAAGCAGCTGGTTGAAAAGGAGATTGTGGACGGCTGGGATGACCCGCGTCTCGTATCGATCTCTGCGCTGCGCCGCCGCGGCTTTACGCCGGAGTCGATAAAGAGGTTTGTCGAGCTCTGCGGGGTCAGCAAGTCGGACAGTGTAGCGGACTATGCGATGCTGGAGTACTGCATCCGCGATGATTTGAAGCTGAAGTGCGCGCGCATGATGGCAGTACTGGATCCGGTGAAGCTGATTATTGACAATTATCCGGAGGACCAGATGGAGGAGCTGGATGTCGAGAGAAATCTGGAGAACCCGGAGCTTGGCATGAAGAAGGTACCGTTTGGACGCGAGCTCTATATTGACCGCGAGGACTTCATGGAGAATCCGCCGAAGAAGTATTTCCGTCTGTTCCCGGGCAATGAGGTGCGCCTGATGGGGGCATACTTTGTGAGGTGTACCGGCTTTGAAAAGGATGCAGATGGCAATGTGACAGAGATTCACTGCACATATGATCCGGAGACAAAGTGCGGCAGCGGCTTTACAGGCCGGAAGGTAAAGGGCACGATCCACTGGGTAGCAGCAAAGACAGCGGTGCAGGTGGAGGCCCGGCTGTATGAGAATATCATCGATGAGGAGAAGGGCGTTTACAATAAGGAAGACGGATCGATGAATCTGAATCCGAACTCTTTGACGGTCCTGAAGAACTGCTTCGTCGAGCCGGCGATTCTGGGAGCAGAGCCGTATGACAAGTTCCAGTTCGTCCGCCAGGGCTTCTTCTGCGTCGATGTGAAGGACTCCAGACCGGATGCGCTGGTGTTCAACCGGATTGTGTCTCTGAAGAGTTCCTTCAAGCTTCCAAAGTAAACTAACATAGGCACCACTACGCATGAAAGTCG
>DKWE01000038.1:0-22050 GCA_002491565.1 Lachnospiraceae bacterium UBA7160
CCTCAGCGTCTGGGTTGTCAAAATCGCAAGTATTGAGAAACATTTCCGCCAACTCTTCATTGGTCATGCTCCGTATCCTATCCCCTCTCGTCATACGCCCATCCCCTTTCGTATCGCACACTCCGTGCATAATGCTCTCGCGCCCTGTGCTTTTGCCACTGCCAGCATCGGTATCTCCCAACACTCCCGACCACAGGACGGGCAGGTTGTAAGATTCCAGTCATCACGTCCCTCCGGTATGTTCTTCCGCATCGGCATACATGCGATGCCGCCGCGATCAGCTGCGGTTCTCGGCCATATCTTTACGTTCATTTACTTCACCTTCTCTTAAACTTTTTACTTAATTTTGTGTATTTTTTATTGACAAATTACACAACATTGTGTATAATATAATCATCACAAGGAGGTGGATATGAAACCAAGAGACAAAGCAATCGCCGATCTGAACGGCAGCGGATACTTTCTCAAGCGTAACGGTGCGAACCATGACATATACTACAATGAGCAGACAAAATCAATCATTCCCCTGAAACGTCATGACTTCAATGAAAACGACCTGCGCTATATCCGCAAGGAGATCAAACACAACCAGGAAGGCCGGGGCTGAATAAGCCCCTCCTTTCCCGCCCACAGGAGGTTTTTATGAGATATATTTACACCGCAACTTTTACCCCTAATGATGACTTATCAATGTACTACGCCCGTGTCCCGGACCTGCCCGGCTGCATCACCACGGGAAGCAGCCTGCAGGACGCCATTAACCAGATTACGGATGCCGCATCAGGATGGCTTGTCGTGGCTGAGGATGAAGGGCTTGACATTGCATCCCCTACTCCGCAGGCCGACATCCCGACCGAAGAAGGGATGCTGCTCTCGCTGATCCAGGTCGACACGATCGCCTACCGGGCGAAGACCGATACCAGGGCGGTACGTAAAAACGTATCGTTGCCTGCATGGATGGCTGCCATGGCTGACCGGCGCGGGATCAACTGCTCCCAGGTGCTTCAGGACGGCCTCGCCGCCCGGCTCAATGCATGATTCCTTCAAGCGGCAGCTTACGGGCTGCCGCTCTTTGTGTCCTTCTCCCCGGCGAACATCGCCTCGATGTTCTTCTTGATCTCCTCCAGTTTCTTCGGCCCGACGCCTCTCGTCTTTGCGATTGCGTCGTAGATGACTGTAAGGTCAACGCCCGGGACGCTGTCGCGGCCATCTTCATAACCATAGCCGTAAATGCATGTGCAGAACTCCTGGAATTGCTGGCGGTCAAACTTCTTCACGTTCTTATAGATTTCCCTGGTGATTACCGGCATGACGCCTTTCTTATTTCTGTTCATGTGCCCCCCTACATCGCATGTAATATTACGTGTGTATGTCTCAGCCCGTGCATTGTAATCACTGGCACTCCTGCATGACTGCAATGATCCGCCAGAATAGCGTTTACTGTAGCAGCCGTTTCTGCTGCGAATATCGGACTGTTCTGCGGCAATCCATCCACCAAAACCTCAAAGCAAACAGATATCTCGGGATCAAGTGACACCGTCCTGGGTGGATTTTTAGACGGACGGAACCCTGATCCCCAGTCCCGTGTTTTATTCACTGTCAGCGCCTGTGCAGTAAAATCAAAGTCATTCGGCGTAATTCCGAGTGCTTCTGTACACCTCAGCCCGGTCTTTGCGACCAGCAGAATCAACCAGTCCTCACTCGGCGCAGACTGCTGCAGATCCAAATCTTCCAGTAATGCATTCAGTTCGTTCTGACTCAGGCTCTTGTATTTATTTTCTTTCAGCTGTTTCATAACAATCATCCTTTCTGTTCTTCATGCGGATCCTCCCTCAGCCATTCGATCAGGCACTTCCTGCACATCTCCTGCGGCACTTCCTCATTCTTGTCCAATAAATCGGTGCATTCTTCCGTGGAAGGACAATAATCAAAATTCTGGTCTGCCCCGGCAGCCATCAACGCATCCGCCATCTCATACACGGGCATGGCTCGTATCTGGTCAATTCTCCTCATGGTTTTCCTCCTTCAAAATTCATCCACAGTACTTCACGCTTCTCACTCCCCACCTGAGAACGAGAAACGATTTCTTCTTTGCGCCAGCCCCGCAGTTTATCCGCGTATAGATCGTTATCGTATCCACTCAGCAGCACCGGCCCTTCGTGCGCCAGCAGTGCATCCAATAGCTGTTCATGCTCCTGATCGTCCATTTCACAGCGGTACTGTTTCCCGTGCCTTGTCCTGAGGACATATGGCGGATCGCAATAAATCAGGACTCTGGGACTGTTAAACCGTCGAATGACATCAACTGCAGGTCTGCACTCAATCTGTACCTCCCGCAGCCGTTCTGCTGCCTGCAGGATACGTTCCGGAAGAGTGCGCCAATCTTTAGCTGCATATGCGCGTTCGCGTCCCTGCACGTCGTTCTTCCAGCCGACCTTTCCTCCGTTTGTCCTGAAGCCATGGCCCATATTCAACCGTATGCAGAAGTTCACTGCCCGTCCAATCGGGTCTTCCGGTATTACGTCGTATGCCCTGTCATATACAGCTCTCGCATATGGCGTGAAATATAGCTCATGCGTCAGCTTCTCCGGGTCATTCCTGATGCATTCGAACAGATTCACCACATCGCCATCCAGATCGTTCACCGTTTCAATATTGCTCCGTGGCTTGTTAAACAGCACGGCTCCACTTCCGAAAAATGGCTCCAGATAGCTATGATGTTCCGGAAAATGGCTTATGATCCACTGCGCAATTCTCCATTTACTCCCTGGATACTTTACGATTGCCTTCATGTTTTTTCCTCCATCATTTCCCCGCTCCACTCCCTCTGTAATAATCTTCAAACCTTCTGCAGCTCCGCCAAATAATCCGGTTATTTACCCATCTCTGTAAATCCCTGATCCGTGCCGGTGCCTGCTGCTTATTGTAGATCATCACGTATGGATCATACTTTAGGTCTCTTAGCGTATATATCCTGTATAGATCCTGCTCCAGTGTGCTGTTATAATTTGTAAGCACAAATACTACTTTCCCGCACTCACTTTTTCGGATGTATAGCTCTGAGAATCTTTTAAAGTCCTCCGTAAGATCCTGATCCGGATTATCCCATGCCATGTGTATCCGCTTTATCTTAATGTGGTTTAGCATTTCGATTTTTCGAGCATCTGCCAGGCGTACATCAATACCTTGATTAAAATCTACATAGCTGTGGCTCTCAATAAGTTGGCCGAGAAGATTTTCCCAGTCCGGGCAGGCCAGAATATTAGGATCATACAGATTAATATTTTTCTGGTCATTCCAGAATTCTCTCAGGTTTGCCACCTTTCTGCTGTGTCGTCCCTCTTTGGCCGCTACATGACAAAAGCTACAGCCTCTTGGGCAACCGCGCGACAAGAAACCATATGCTGTGTCTTTTGTGAGTTCAGGATATAGAGAGTAGTCAGGGTATGTATGCTCTATCTCATCAGCCAGCTGTGTATCCCGATCGGCACAATATATTTCCTTTCCATCCCGTAGAGCAATGCAGTATCCAGATCCGCCACGAATAATCTCATCCGCCGAAATGCATCCGTCATAATCCGGGGTGAAAGAAAATACTTTACTCATGTATACCCGATCCATATGTCCTGAAAACATCTGACTGTACCATTCCACGCTGTCTCCCTGTTTCTTATGCCATGCAGAGAGCTTCATAAGTGGAAGGTTAGGGTAATTATGTCCATCTACGTCAATTAAGCCTATTCTCATACTCCTTTTGTTCCCCACTTTTCTATGCAAACCTCAACTGTCCGCTCTTTTCCTGCTCTACCCTGTCCGGCCTGCAGATCGGAATCCGTTTCCCGATGCAGAGCTCCGGCATGTTCGCCCTGACCAGTGCTGCCGGTATCGGAGGGCAGACAGCATTTCCACAGCGCCTTACCTGCTCGGAGCGTGGATACGGTTTTCCTTCGCAGTCCCGGTCAATGATGTAATCATCCGGGAAACCCTGGCACCCATACAGTTCTTTGGGTTCCAACATTCTAAGCCCGATGTCTACGATGGCATAATCAACACCCCTGATCGTCACCAGACCGAAGCGGTCATGTGTTGGTATGGTGTCAAGCGGTTCTGTTACTTTCTGGCCGACACCGGATCCGTAATACTTCACCAGAAATGCCCGTACCTCCCCGAAATGTCCGTCTCCTGCCGTTATCGTTGGCAGTGGATCAGTTATGTTTCTCCCATCACAGTGGTTGTTCATCTGAATCAGATTCACCGCCACGATACTGTTATGATCTCGTGATGTCACGGTCGGTAAAGGTTTCTCTGGGCTCGCTCCTGCTCCCTGATATCCGCCGTCATAGTATTTGTGCATGAATGCTGTAACCAGGCCGTACCGGTTTGATGCATCCACCGTCATAATCGGCTCGGAAAGCCCCTGTCCTCTTACTTCTCCACCTGCCTGCTCTGAGTGATACTGGATTAATGTCGGCGCAATAAGGCAATGTTCATTCTTGCTTACGATCGTTGTGAGCGGTTCTCTTACGTCTTTGCTCCGATCGACAGCGAAGCCAGTCTGTCCAATCGAAACTATGTATGGTTCCACAACACCAAATCCATGTTTCCCCGTGATTGTAGGTAGCGGCTCTCTTATATCCTGCTGCCGCCTGTCCCCTCCGTGGTTACACTGGATGATAAACGGTTCCGGGTTGTCCAGTACAAACTTCCGCAGACCTCTGGCAATCCGCCGCATGGTGTTTTCGGCCAGCGGGCGTTGTGCCTTAATCCCATATTTCTGCTTGACCTCTTCCTTGCTGTCAAAAATGCTGGGGCACGGAAGGGAGAAGTCAATCTGTGTATAAGCTCCGACATATTGCTTTTTCAGCCCTTCTGCTACCTCCGGCGAGTCCTTGGGGCCGTGCGTCGGCTCCGGCCAGACAATCGGCGCTCCGTCGCATCTGGCAATCAAGAAGAAGCGTTTTCGCATGGTCGGTGCTCCATAGTCAGCTGCTACAAGCTCCCTGTGTTCTACCTGGTAGCCCAGATCGCGGAGCTGTTTCACGAACCTGCGGAAGGTTGTTCCCTTCTTGGCTTTTATTGGCCGATGCCCCCGATTTAGCGGTCCCCAATCCTTAAACTCCTCCACATTCTCCAGCATAATCACCCTCGGTCTAACCTTGCCTGCCCAGCGCAGTGCTACCCATGCCAGACCTCTGATATTTTTATCCTTTGGTTTACCGCCCTTCGCCTTTGAGAAGTGCTTGCAATCAGGAGAAAACCATGCCAACGCAACCTGCTTCCCTCCGCACACCTGAACCGGATCAACGTCCCATACACTCTCACAGTAATGCCTCGTGTCCGGATGGTTTGCCTTGTGCATCCGGATAGCCTCTGGATCATGGTTGATTGCTATGTCAACGCTGTATCCCGTGGCCATCTCAATCCCCGTGCTCGCTCCGCCGCCTCCGGCAAAGTTGTCCACTATTAATTCCCCGTTTATCATTTCTGCTGCTTCCTCCCCGTCCACAGCAGCCCAAGGTCGCGCTCCACCGCCGCCCGTCTTTCCGGTTTCCGCAGCATCTGCCCGCACCGCTGGCAGTAATTGCTCCTCAGCGTTACGTAATGGTTGCATGCCGGGCATACATAGACACCGTCGCCCTTCTTCAGTGCGTGGATTGGTGTCGCATGCCGTTTTGTCAGCATCCTGATCTGCTCCGCCTGCTTGTCATAATCTTCCAGGATGTCCAACACCTCATCGATCGCGTCCACATCCTTCTGCCAGATTGGGTCCGCGTTGTGTTCTTTCGCGTGTATCGCGGAATCTTGCCGCATGCTCCGCAACTGGTCTATCAGTTCTCTCCTGTTCATCCCCTGGTTCCTCCCTTGCGTCTGCACATTTCTTTTCGCTCCAACTCACTCACCATTGCGATCAGCAACCTCTCGCATAATTTTGACGGATGCTTTTTGCGAATTTCATATGCTTCCTGGTATACTGCTTCCCAGTCTACCGGATCTTTTTCTTTGTGCTTTTTGAAAAATTTCCAGACCGCAAGATATGTCTCCCAGCAGACCAGGTACCAGTATTCACTATTCATCCTTCCTCCTACAGCTCTTCAATCCGGATATAAATTCCTGGAATATCCGCCCAGAACTTTTCGCAGAGCTCTGATGCAACCTGTGCGTCATCTTTCCAAAATCCGCAGCGTGTCATGCAATCTTTAAGCAACTTCTGCAGGTTGTCCGTATCTGGCTTCGTGATCCGATACTTTCCATCCTGGTGTCCCTCTTTCGGGAAACACCATCGGACTATCAAGCGGACTCCACGTTCATATCGCTTAGCAGGCTTGTGCTTTGCCAGGTGCGCCATTAGCTTCTGCTTTGCGGCTTTCAGTTCTGGCGGGTCGTAGAACACTGGCTTGCCATTTACCACGGATACCTTGTGCTCCTGGTAAGTAACTGTCGGCGGCACCATCGCCATGAAAAATTCAGTCACCATGGTAATCAACTCCCTGCCATGTACCTGTTTCGGAATCATAAACTATAGGCGATTCCCTTCTACCATTTCCTCTCACGGCATCAAAAATGTAATTCAGAATATCCGGTTGAGATATCAGCCATTTAATTACTTCGCTTTTGGTCGGATCATAATTGCCTTCCGGATTATGTTTCAGCGGTGGCATATTTTTTGCCACTAAAAATCTGGTCGGTATTTTTTGCATCTTTCTTACTCCTCTGTCGCTCAGATCTTCTTTCTCCCTGCTCAAGGTTTGGTGCCCACCTGCGCCGCGGGTGGGTGGTCGTCGTGCTGAGCGTTCGCACGACTACCTACCCCCGCGTAGGTGGGGTGCGCCCAACCATATATACGTAGTATATAGTTGCGCCGCACCCTTTTTGAGCACTGCTCAGAACTATAGTCATGAGCACCATGCGCACCCCCGCGCATAACTATAAAATTTATAGTCGTGAGCACCCCTGCGCATCTGCACATTTTATAGTCATGAGCACCCCCTACTCTGCAATCCTTTTGATATATACCTTCCCGTCATCTCCGGTGTATTTTTCAAAATCGCTTTTCAAATTTTTCTTTTGCCGCTGCCCTGTTCCGAACCAGGAAAGCAGTTCTTTGGACGATACCTCTAACTTTTCTGCTAGCTCCTGAGCAGAAACTTCCTTGCCTTCAAGTTCCAGGTTTGAAAACTCAACTTCAAATTCATTGCGCTTTTTCTGCCTGGTTTCTTCCGCTTTCTTTTTCCTTTTCTCTATGGCATTCTGCCAGGCTGGTTTTTCTTCCTCTGGTTGTATGTCGCTCAGGCTTCCTACATTATCCAGTCTGTGTATCGGATAATCAAACCACAGATTTACAGGCTCGAACTTCTTAAACTCGCGGAGTGTACCTTCAATTCTCCAGGCGGTCATCGCGCGCACATTACGCACCGCTTCATCAATCTGCTCCTGCAATATTTTCATGCGCCAGCTTACCAGGTGCTCCTTGCAGTATTCCAGCATCCGCACGCTGCTGAGTGCATCATCCTGCGATATCTCTTCTTCTGGCCATCCATAGACGTCCAGGAAGCGCCTGCAGGCCGCACAGATGGCCTTATTCTCCTCCTGCTTCATCAGCTCGTTTGTGGTCTCCAGTTCGATCAGGTCCAGAAGTGCGTCTGGATCACGAGCAAACACGCCGGATCCCGAAGCGCGGTCCATGGACTTCTTCCCTCCCTGGTTGCCTTTGCTGTGGTGGTGGCAGTAAATCACCGCACAGCCCAGCTCCGTGCAGATCTTGTCAAATTCATTACAGAACTTCGACATCTGGTCGGCGCTGTTTTCATCGCCGGTGATTACCTTGTAGATCGGGTCTATCACGATCGCAGTGTAATTTTTCTTTATTGCCCTCCGGACCAGCCTCGGCCCGAGGTCGTTCATCGGCAGCGACTTCCCCCTCAGGTTCCAGATATCAATGTTTTTCAGGTTCTTGGTACGTATCCCCATTGCCGTATAGACATCCCTGAACCTGTGCAGACAGCTCACAGGGTCAAGTTCCAGGTTCACATACATCACTTTCCCCTGCGCGCACGCCCACTGGAGCCATGTTCCGCCCTCTGCAATCGCGATGCATAGTTCTATCAGCAGATAGGACTTCCCGGCCTTCGACGGTCCCGCTATGAGCATCTTATGCCCCTTACGGAGCACGCCATCAATCAGGCATGAAGCCAGTTCCGGTATATCATCCCAGACGGATTCCAGGTTCTCCGGATCCGGGAGGTCATCGTTTATCCCCTCGATCCATTCCTTCCACTCCTCCCAGGATGACTTACCGATATTTGTATCGATTATGAACTGTTTCTTTTCACCGCGCACGCAGCCTGGAAGCCTTGAAAGCCTAGATGGGTTCTTGTTCTGCGTATCGACCTCAAGGCCGTTTTTCTTGCATATCTGGTACAGGAATTCCACGCGCTTCTGGTACTCCTTATAGTCCGGAGCATCGATGTGCACGATCGCATGTACGCTCTTACCGCCGGAAAACATCAGGACCGCCACCGGCAGCTCCAGCTCCCGGATGATGCTGTTCTGCTTTTCGATGTCAAGGCTGTCCGATTCTACGAGTGCATACCGGTATTCCGTTACATTCCTGTTTGCGACTCCGTCACCGTCTAACGGGTTAAAGCGAACCCATGCCCCTGCCCCCGGGTCATAATCCCCAAGCGCCGCCCCAATGTCGTCACCGTGATTCGAAACCTTTTCGAGAACTTCGCCAGCCGTTAGCTTGTATGTCCCCTTGTCCTTAGGGACATACTTTTTCTTGTCTTCGTCCAGCCGGGACTTCATGGCAAAGCCAATGACTTCCCCTGGCTCAAACAGTGTCTCTATGTAACGTGTTACTTCCTTACCTGGATGCCACTCTTCCGGTTCCCTGACCTCCTGCCCCTCTATCCAGCCAGGCTGGCATACAACGCCATCCATCGTGATCTCATCGTCCCAGTCAAGCTCCCGCCCGCGTTCTGGTACCCAGCCATGTTCCATGGCCATCTGCACGACCGTGCCGCCAGTCACCGGGTTGGATGCCCCATTGAACGTACGCCATTTCTTTTCACATTCCCCGGGATGGTACCTGTCCGGATCCCTGCTGCTCCATGCGTCCCATACGGATACCGCATAGCCCTCTTGCTTCAGCGCCATCCCTACGTTGCACCATTCCTGGTAACTCAGATCGCCAGGCGGGATGTATCCGATTAGTTCCGCAAGGCTTGTCTTCTCCATGCTTTATGCTCCTTTATACTCCTGCGGGTTGATATCCCGGGGGACCTTCCAGCCATTTGCCGCAATTCTGTCAATCAGTTTTTTCGCGGTATCAAATTCCCATGTACCTACATGCTGAAAACCGCGTCCCTCCAGGAAACGGATCTGCTTCGGAGTTGTAAGTCCTTCTGTTTTCCGTTTATCCAGCCTCTCTAATAGTTTAGTTGCTTTGCCCGCATTGTCGATTGCGTCAGGCATGATACCGAGCTTCTCCAATGCCTTCTTCTGCTTTTCAGACGGCGGCGCCATCTCCCATCCAAATGATGGAACGTATCCGGACAAGTCTTCCGCCTGGATGCTCATTTCAAACTGCAGTGGATCCACCAGCCGCTTCTTTCGGCTCCGCATCTCTGCCAGCTGCTTTGCAAGCGCCTCTTCACGCTGCGTAACAACTTCCTCAGCTGCCTGCCGCTCTGCCTCTTCAATGTCCACTGGCCCACCATACTCTTCTATGTTCTTCGTCATTACCTGTGCTACTTCCTCATCCTGGCAGATCAGGCTGGCCGGATGGCACAGCTCGTGGCGCTCCGTATGCCAGAGGAAATCCAGCAGGAGCAAATGCTCTTTTCTCGGATAAAGCCTTGTGCCACGCCCTACCATCTGACTGTACAAGCTGCGTACCTTTGTCGGCCGCAGGACGATCACACAGTCCACGCTAGGACAGTCCCAGCCTTCTGTCAGGAGCATGGAATTGCAGAGCACATTATATTTTCCTTCTTCAAAATCCTTCAGTATTTGTGCCCGGTCCGCGCTTTCTCCATTTACCTCTGCTGCTGAAAATCCCATCTCATTCAGTATCGTACAAAATTTCTGAGAAGTCTTCACGAGAGGAAGGAATACGACAGTCTTTCGGTTCATACAGTAATTACGCATTTCCTCTGCGATCTGCTGCAAGTATGGATCGAGTGCAGTTCCAAGGTCTCCAGCCTTAAAGTCCCCTGCACTGATCCCTACTCCAGAAAGGTCTAGTTTCAGCGGCAGTGTGAGCGCCTTGATCGGTGCGAGGTACCCTTCCTTGATTGCCTTCGGAAGTGTATATTCGTAAGCAAGGCTGTCAAAATATTCCCCAAGATTCCGCATATCCCCGCGGTCCGGCGTCGCTGTAACGCCAAGCACCTTCGCTTCAGGAAAATGTTGGAGCACACGCTGGTAGCTGTCTGACAGGCAATGGTGCGCTTCATCAATGATAATGGTACCGAAATAGTTCTGCCGGAACTGCTCCAGGCGCTTCTCCCGCATCAGCGTCTGCACAGATCCTACTGTAATGCGGAGCCAGCTCCCGAGGCAGCTTGATTCCGCTTTTTCCGTCGCACATGCGAGTCCGGTTGACTTATAAATCTTATCAGCCGCCTGCTCCAGGAGCTCGCCCCTGTGAGCAAGGATCAACACCCGTTTTCCCTGCCGCACACAGTCCTCTGCCACCTTCGCAAACACGACGGTTTTACCGCATCCGGTCGGGAGGACCAGGAGCGTTTTATCAACGCTGCCCCACTGAGTGAAGATCGCCTCCCGAGCTTCCTGCTGATACGGGCGGAGCTGCATCTCTCCCATCAGAATCCGCCCCATTTCTTACCAGCAGCAGGGGGCAGGAATTCTGTAATCTCAGCGTGCGTTTTGGAAGCATCGTTAAAGTTCGGCTTGTACTCAACCTTACAACGCCCCCTCCTGCCTGCCACCTGATTCCAGTTCATTTTCAGCTTTGCACCCTCTTCGTTTTCCATCAAACCAATGCTAATGAAGAACTGTGACAGCCTCCGACTGAAGCTCCTATTGAGAATCAGATGCACGCAAAGCTGCGGACCATCTTCTACGTCCATGATATTGCAGTAAACAATTGCTTTATTCTGTCCCACATATCTGCTATTCTCACTGCTCACCTTTGCTCGCTCAAAATGGTCAACCATAAACTCATGCTCGCCCTCCGGCACCCTGGCAGCAGGCTTGTTTTCTACTTCATCATTCCAATCAAGTTCCTGGTTATTCATATTCTCTGCCATCATAATCCTCCTCTTTTAAAACGGAATCTCTTCCTTTTCCCTTATCTTTACCGCGAACTCAACAATCTGTCTCCAGTTCGGGAGCACCCATTCATTGATGAAATCTTCCGGATAGTCAGCTACCTGCATATCCGGCGGAAATGCTCCCGGCAGCCGCGCCCCCACAACATTCTGCAGATCAAACTCGCCCACGTTATCTGCAATCATCAGATCCCGCAGTTTTTTGTTGATACGGTGATCCGGCTCAAACTGATTTAATTCATCACTGTTACTGTTTGCACTGTTTTCTGGTACTACAGCTTCTGCCTGAGTACTGTCCTTCGGCTTCTTTTCCTCGGCAGGTTTCGTTCTATTTTCCTGCTTGATCTTCTCCGTTCCCGAAGCTTTCTGCTTTGGCATCTCACTTGCCGGATTGCCTGTCCCTGTCTGCGTTCCCTCAATGATGTGCCGGATTGACTCATAGCTGAAAGGCACTTCCTCTGGCAGGCTGTACCGGTTCTTTGCATCCCAGAACGGTGTGTGACAGGTATACATTATGCGCTGACCACCCTGCGCTTTTTTCTTCTTATTTACTTCGACTACTACAGTCTTGTAATTCGCAAAGAATACTGCATCCGCCCATTCCCGGATCATTGGGGCAACCTTTTTGGAAGTCTTCATCTCCCAATGGTCATATGCGCCCATCTCCTCTGGGAGCTCTACCTTGCGCAGCTGTGCATGCGCCGTCATCACAACATGGATACCCTTCTGTGCTACATCAGAGAGCATGTTCAGGAACTTACCAAACCTCTCCGCGCTGTATGTGTAGCCTTTGCCATATCCCGGATCTTCAAGCCCACTCCAGCCCTTCTCATCACAGAGAGACTCAACCTCGATCTGTTCCGCCCAGTCTGCCGTGTCAATCACGAGCGTCTTACAGCAGTCCGGCGTATTCAGCACGTACCGTACCTGACTCAGAAGCATTTCCCACGAGGATGCCGCCTCGAACCGGGCAACGTCCATATCTTTTGTACTCCCCTCCGTGTCAATGAACACCGGATCCGGAAACTGTGATGCAAATGTTGACTTCCCGATCCCCTCGGGGCCATACACCACGATTTTCTTCGCGCCTGGCTGTTTTCCTCTGACAATATTCATTAAAATACACCTGCTTTCCATTTCTTTTCTGTTTTTGGTGCCTCTGTTTCTGGCACCTCTGTCTCAGGATGCTCCTGCCCTGCAGCGTAGCCATCTTCGATCACAATGCTGCACTCCCCGCCAGTAGATACCCTGGTAGCAATCACCTGCAATCCTTCTGCCTCTAGCCACCGCCCGAACTCCTGCAGTGTCACAAGATCCATCTGCTCCAGCTTGTCCATCAGCACAAATCCACACTTCGGATTCAGTTTCCGCACAATCGCAGTAGATACCCGCAGACGGTCCGATCCGGACATGTTGTCCCATTTCTGACCCTTATAGACCAGTTCCCCATCTGCAACCGACAGCCCTTCCAGCGGCAGCTCTGCGGAGCCGAGGAGTTCCGTTTTCTGATTCCGGACGTCTTCAAGCTTTTTAGTCATCTCGTCATACTGCCGTTCGTATTCTCTGGCATCGTCCTCTGCCTTGTCCCGATCAAGATTTGCCCGGACTTTGCGATTCGTCTCTTCGATATTTGCAATGCTTTCCTCCAATTCTGCTGTGGATTCATCTTGCAGCCCCTGCGCACCCGTCATGGCCGTTTCCAGCTCTTTCTTAGCTGCTGCGAGTTCCTGCTCCTTCTTTTCCAGCTGTTTCCGAAGCGTCTCAGCTTCCTGCTCCAAGAACACCACGGACCGTCTATACTGTGCAGCCCGCTCTCTTTTTCTCTGATTCTCCCCGTTCCTGGCAAGTATCTCCTGCTGCTGGCGAATCAGCTCCGTTGGAGAAACAAGGTCTTTCGGTGCTTCCGGGTAAAACACCTGCTCCTGAGCATATTTTTTCTTCCGGTCTGCGATTCGTCCGATCGTCTGCCGTTCATTGTAAAGTTCCTTTTCCTTGATCTCCAATTCAGCCAGCCTGTCCCCAACACCGATAATACGCAGCAGGGTAGCCGCCTTTTCTTTGCTTGAGGATTCCATGAACTTCGGCAGGTCAAGTGCCAGCTGCTCCACAAATTCATTTAGGAGCTGTTGTCCGGCTTTCTTTCCCGCAGGATCCGTAACCTGCAGTGCGCTGTTCTTTCCTTTACGGTCAACGACCAAGCCATTATCCATAACAATATGGATGTTCGGTGGAAGTGCCGATCCGTTGCGCTGTGCCTGCGACGGACGGTATCTGTCCCCGCCCAGTGCCCATGCAATAGCATCGATCACCGATGTCTTCCCCTGCCCATTGTTTCCACCGATGATGGTCAACCCATTCGCGGCGGGTTCCAGCTTAATAGCTTTGACACGCTTCACATTCTCAATTTCCAGCTTATTAATCTTCAAAGACATTTACTTTTCCTTTCTCCCGTGCTACAATAAGCACAGGTTCTGCTATCTATTGACAGGATCCTTTGCCCCGTGAACTTTGGTCGGTACCGGGGCATTTTTTCTGTCTGCCATCCTCATGTCTGCTCCTCCCATAACCCCAAGGATTCCAGTTCCATCTTCCTGCCTTCTGCTCGGAATCGTGCTGCCAACTGCCCCATCTCATCGCCGCAGCCATCATTGCCCAGGTTCATTGCTAACTTGATCTCGTGGATATCTTGATGCACCTTGGCTTTATCCACAAGCGCAACCTCGTTATTGTGGATATTGTTCATAACTTCTGCTGATGTCTTTCCTGATGATGTATCTACGATTGTGCTATTCACGAAAAAGCCAAACTCTTCGTTAATGAATTCATGTATGTTTCTTGTCATTTCGATGTTGAAGGAATCCATGCCTTCACGCAGCACATCCGCCACTTTCGTAATCGTTGCTACGACCAAAGGTGCTTCGTTTTTCGGAATCTCTCCTATCATCTCAAGTATGTTTTCAATCCAATATGAGATTCCATCGTTTAGCTCTGCTTTTACTTCTATGGGGTTGCCTACTATATACGCTGCCTCAACCTGCTTCATATAATCTGGATGTATCCTCTTCATTTTCTCACCTCCATCAAACAATCCCGTACAGCCACAACAGCATGTACACTGTGCCAACCGCCATCATCATAAATGCTCCGACATAACCAATGACATCATCCCTGCGCTGGATCCGGATGCGCCGGTTCCTGGCTTCCCGTCGGCGGCAGTGCTCCGCGAGTTCCACGTTGATGCTCCGCAGGTCCGCGTCCATGTACGGTTCGCAAACGTCGTATCCGTCAAACCAGCCAATGATCACATAGCTGTTGTAATCAGGCTCCAACTTCTTAGCCTTATTCATCGTCTTCCCCTCCCATAAAGTAATCACTTGCGATGATCACCGTCAGCGTAACCGCTGATAACCCCAAAGCGGCTAGCGATTCCGGAAGTCCGTTCTGCACTGCCAGTACCTCAAGGACCACCGCGATGGTTTCCGCAAACACTGCCGCGCCTAATACCTTCCTCGCGGCTGGCTTCCTGTGTTTCCTCATGTTCCCCCTCTTCCCTACTCCCCGAGATACTTCAGGAGCATCCCTTTGTAGATATGATAGCTAAACCTTCTCCCTTCTCCGAGCGACGGATGCACCCTGCCGATCGGAAGCCTTTGCGTTTTCTTCTTATAATCATTCAGCATCTGGCCTCTGACCCGTCCGGGTGCCAGGCCAATAAGATGTGCTATATCTTCGACCTTGTACTCCTCCCGGTCACTTTGCTTAATCTGATCTACAGTTAGCAGACCTCTTTGTCTAGTCTGTCCCCTGTCTGGCATAACCTGTACTTCACCCCTCCTTGTCCCAGCGCTGGCCCACAGCTTCCCGCTCCGCCAGCTCTGTCTCCATGATCCCCCGGAGTTCGCCCAGCTCCTGCTTGATCTGCTCCAGCTCCGGGCCATACTCCGGCTTCCAGCTGACGCCGCTGTGCGTGTAAATCCACGCCATCCGTGCGCTCAGCTCTGTGTATCTGACAACCTGCGCATCTGTCATACTGATGCCTCCCTTCATGATGCGGCTCTTTAACGCCCCTCCGTGTTACCCATCAGATTATTTCCATCATAAGGTTGTACGCGAGCGATCTCGTGACTGCCTCATTCAACGTTCTCATGAACCATTTTGCGAAATCAATCGCCCTGGCGGGTTCCAGGTCGTCTATACCTGCTTTTACAATTGTTGTGATAAGCGCCGCAATAGCTTGCGTGGATTGTTTACCTGTCGCTTCCCCAGCGCAACCGGCATACGCCTCATTACCCTTGAGAACTACGTAGAACACGCAATCCCCTGTTTGTTCTGTGCATTTCCCTTCGTTATTGGTGATCTGAACCTTAAGCATTGACATTCCTCCATCCCATAAATATCCTTTGCCTCAACTTATCCAAAAAATCCGCCCCACGTCAGCAGCCCAATGGTAATAGTTGTGGAGACCAACGCTGCACTAAAGCTATATGTTCTGTACTTCACCTTTCCGTCATTCACCAGTTCATTGAGTAAATCGGCAAAGAGTAACACCAACATCAATATCTGCGGTATTCCCAACTACCTCACCTCACTTTCTACAAATTCTCTTGACTTCCAGTTACCCGTCTCCTATCCTTTAGACACAGGCTCACGCCAGAGCCGAGTACGAAAGGAAGGAGGATTCTGCAATATGTTAACTCCAGAAAATGCAAAGCTTCTTGAAGTGAAAACACTAGAGACACTCAAAAAATTGCACCCAAACGACGAAGCAGCAATGGCATTACGACAAATAATTGTCAGAACCGTTATAACGACCTTGCACGAATATGAAGAAATGTTGGATGATCAAAAGTCATAACTATACGGCATTTTGCTCTCCTTTAGTACTAGTGCTTTAATCTGACTGGCAACTTCTTCTTTAATGCCGTCAACGTTTTTTGGGGTTCTGGCGGACACCAATTCCGCCAGGGCTTTTACCATCTCCGGAAGAGCCCCTTTATCCAGAGATGAAACCTCCCCCTTACACGCCTTCTGTACCCAATCACATACTGCTTCGATTGTCTCATCCAGCTTCTCCATCTACACCACCTCCCTCCCAATGAAACCAGTTGACTTTTCCCTCCCACCCTCATATCCTTACTGTACAGGCGTGCCAGCGCCGAGTACATAGGAGTAAAATTTATGGCGAGAAAAACTGTATATGTCAGGGGCTATTGCCCCTATCTTGATTGCACACATTCTATTGAAGCCACCTATGCCAAGTACAGCTTCTTAGGAGACCCTGCAACTTACGCGAAATGTTTAAACGTATATTGCAATTACGCAGATGACTGTAATCAAGTTGAGTCATGCCCCATCTTTCGTTCTGCGCAATCCCGATCACTCTGGTAATTGAAAACCTTTTCCGGGCTTGCCGGATTATAGCAATTCCCAAAATACAATCCGGTAAGCCATTCCAGTTTCTTGCGTATTACATCAAAATGTGCCGCAAACCTTCCATTTATCTGACACGCATTCGCAAACTGGCAATACTGACAGCCAAAGAATAGACAATCTTCAAAAATAACGCCTTGTAAAATCCTAGCAACACAGTGTATATCCCTCTCTGTCAGCGTAAATTCTTTACTGCACTGCTCCGAAAGAACCCCTGCACGCTCCGACTGGACATCTCTTCCGGCACCATGTCTAACATGGCTTCGGCGGGATTGACTGCGCTGTTGATGTCTCTTTTTAACCAGATGCACTAATTCGTGCAGCCAGTAGTCTAATTCTTCTTTTAGGGTACTGGCTGACACTTCTGCCCGAATTCCCTTTGTTATGCCCATCTGCCATTTAGAATCCAGTATTTTAACAGCATTTACTGTCATTGGCCTGAACCAATGCTTTTCCAGATGAATCAGGTAATCATTTTCTCCGGTAGAGAGCTTTACACGTATCATCTTTGCCAATCACACCACCTCCCTGTCTTATTTATGTCGCCGCGTCGGAAGAGCCAGGTTAATTGATACTCCGGCGATTCTGGAAAGCTTGCGGGTGTTCTCATACCACGTATCTGGCTTACATTCGTGAACGTGGCTGCACCCGCAACACGGCTCGCAGAAATCTGCTTCCCGACCTTCATAAAACTGGATGCGCAGCGCGTCTACAAACCGTATCACGCACTCAGCTTCCTGCTGGGTGATTCTTACCACCTCGCCTGCCTGCTCCGGCAAAGATTCATCTTCGTGTTTCTTTTTCTTCATCTCTCACGCTCCTTCTTGCCCGCGGAATTTTATACTGCTTTGCGTGAATTTAATTCACTCTCTTCGGCAAAAAAAATTGCGTCCCTATCCATCGGAGATAACCTCAAGGTGTTGGATAATCTCAATATTTCTGAAGCCTTAAAATCTACGGAACCGTTAAGCTTATTATACAGCGTCTCTCTCAAAATCCCAGACTTTTCGGCTATAGCCACTATCGTCATTCCAGAATCCTTGATCTTAGCATTTAACAAACCAAAGTCAACCAATCGCATCACCCCTCTTTTTGTTGATTTTAATTCACATCTATAGAATATCACCAGTGTGAATATATGTCAACACTTTTTTATAAATTTGTTGAAAATTTTTCACACATGTGTTATAGTAATGAAAAGGTGGTGACAAAATGATAGAGCTATACAAAAATATAAAAGAATTGCGAGAACAAAAAGGATTATCTCAAGACGAGCTAGCCAAACTTACAGGCTACACGAGTCGCTCGTCCATTGCCAAAATTGAAAAAGGAGAGGTTGATCTGCCAAGAAGCAAAATAATCGCTTTCGCAAATGCTCTCGGAACAAAACCCGGACTCTTACTTGGGTGGGATGATACTTCTGAATATACAGATAATCGTAAGCTTTCTAACGTCCGCCCAATCGGATTGAAGCGTTTTCCTGTGCTTGGAGAAATCGCGTGCGGAACACCCAAGTTCACAAATGAAAACCGTGAAAGCTATGTCATGGCCGGAACCGAAATTGACGCAGATTTCTGCTTGATAGCCAAGGGGGACTCTATGATAAATGCCCGGATTTTTGAGGGCGACATCATATTCGTCCGCAGGCAGGACACCGTAGATAATGGAGACATTGCGGTTGTCGTAGTCAACAACGACAGTGAAGCCACTCTCAAACGTTTCTACTATTATCAAGAAAAAGGATTGCTGATATTAAAGCCCGAAAATCCGGCTTACGAAGACCAGATTTACCAGGGTGAGGAACTGAATGAGGTACACGTTCTTGGAAAGGCTGTGGCGTTCCAGAGCGATGTGAAATGAATAAACCGCTTCGGCGTTTTAACAAAATATCAAAAGGAAAAGAGGAAAATAAAATGGCAAAAGCAAAAAATGCAGTAATCGCAGGCGACTATAATGGAAAGGCTGTTATCCAGTCCCTTGGTATAGTTAGTATTTCACTTGGGTGGTTAAATAGTCTTGCCCTTAATAGCCAAAGTGTTGAGTCTTACGAATTAATCACCGACGAGCACAGGAAAAGTGCTAAGAGCGGGATAACACGTGGTATAGTCGGTGGAGCTTTACTCGGTCCCGTTGGCATGCTGGCAGGAGGGGTATCCGCAAAGTCAAAGGGAATTTATACAGTAGCCATTCAATTTAAAGATGGCAAAAAGAGCCTCTTAGAAGTAGACGATAAAATTTACAAGGCACTTATAAAAAATTGCTTCTGAAATACAATATAAGAACGGAGGCTATAAATGTCTAAAGTAATTTCGCCCTACGCGCTATGCTATGAAGCACTTCGGCTCATAGAACTGCACAGTTCTGATGAAATGACAACGGAAGAAGAAAGACAAATAATACTGTTGCTGAATAAATCTGAATGTTATCCAAATATGTCGACTTACCAGCTCTCCTTGGCACGAAAGAAATTAGCAGAGTATTATATGGCTCACGGCATAACAGGAAGCGCACTGGATCAATACCAGATTGCCTTAACTGATAATCCTCGTCTTCCGGTCAAGAAAATCGTTAAGTCACTGTCGAGCATACCTGTCTGCGACCGTATTTACTCTGTTGACGCTAATATTGCAGGGGAACCTAATTGTGATCATATACTTTTCTTTGATCCAAAAGCAAACGTCCATCTTCGGGCACAAAGTGTAACAGACTATAGGAATGCAGAGTTTTTCGGAATGACCGTTGAAGAATATCGTAATTGGTTGACAAACACTTACGACTCAGCTATAAAACAATTACAGCAAGAAGCTGCCGAAGAGGATGCTATATACGATCCCGAATTTGATGAATATGTAGAAAAACAGCTCGATTTGCTCGGGGAAGACTGTAGAAAGAGCTTCTACGATTCCGTCAAGCTCAGGGAGCTTGAATCGGAATATGAACCCAATATTTGGTCTTATAAAAAATGGGCTAAGCAAACTCTTGACTGCTTCTGGGACTCGAAAAGAGCAGCTGACAGACATGCAGAGCAGCTGTCAAAGGCGTCAGGAATGGACTTTAGCAATATGTCCCTTTCTGCTGCAAGGGCTGCGGACCTAACCCAGACAGAAATGCTGTTCCTACAGTATCTCCACCACAAAAAGACATCTTTGGATGGGATTGCTGGATACTGGACACACGAATATCATATGGATTACGAGCATGTTATTCCTAAATTTTTCTCGCTTGGTTTTCTGGGATACGCTGATTTAGAGTATACATTAAAGAAATGTACGATAGCGGAAATGACAGCTTTACTTCCGAAGGAGGATACTCTCGTTAAAAGAAAAAAGCCGGAACTGATTCAATTTCTTTTATCCCGTGACGATCTTCCGTCGCTCGACGCATATAAAAAATTATATTTTGAAGTTACTCCCGCCGGAAAGAGTTACCTTTCCGGACAAGAATATCCGAATAAAGATGTTTCGTTTAGGTATTAGTTTATATTTTGATTGACAACTTTCATGCCCGCACGATAAGATAGGCTTCAAGCAGAAATGGTCGCCGCACAAGGTGACTGGAGAAAGCCCTCTTATCATATTGATAAGGGGGCTTTTGACTTACAAAGCTGTCCCAGCACCAGAAAGGAGATGCAACACTATGATGTATCCATACTTAACTTTAAATGATGATACCGAAATCACACATTCCGAAATGAAACCGGATGGACGTGTCAAGGTTTATATTGAGACTCCCGATCTGAAGGATGGCTTCCACGATGCTACCTGCTGGCTTCCGGATTATTCCTGGGAAGTCCATGGCTACTCTGAGTCCGAAATGGCTTACTTTAGACAGCTAATCCGCGATAATGCCCATCTGATTATGGAGTTTTCCCAGGAGGGAGGAATTCTGAGTGCCGCAAATTCTTAGGATTGGTCCATACATTATTTACTTCTGGTCAAATGAATGCCGTCCGCTGGAACCGGTGCACGTACACATCGCAGAAGGCCGCGCTACTGAAAATGCAACAAAGATCTGGATCACACGGTCGGGAAAGGCTCTGCTTTGCAATAATAATTCGCGCATTCCTTCCCGAGTACTGAATAGACTTATGCGCGTTGTGGAAGCGAACAGTGCCGCGATTATTGAAAAATGGCTTATGCAGTTTGATGAAATCCGTTATTTTTGTTAGGGAGCTGCTCCGCGCATTCCATGATCTTCCGGAAAGTGATCAGGCGTTCCTCATCGAGCTCATGCAGCAGTTAAATTCCGGCGAGATCTCTGGTGATGAGTTTTCCGAACGGTTGGAAGAAGCAAGGCAATAACATGCCAAGAAAAAACTGCCCCTGCGCTACCTGCGCTGGAGCGTCCGTACCTTGACAATATAATATGCTTACCCGGGGAACCGTTGGGGTGTTATGTCGGCCGCCAGACGAGAGAAAGGAGGCCGGTGCTAATGGTTACATATGATGAATTATTCAACTTTGTGATTATGCTTTGCGCTGTAGTAACCCTTGTAGTATACTGCACACGCAAAAAATAGCGCCCCTGCTCTGGTAAAGTAAGGCGCTACTTTTTGTGGTTTCATATTTTCCGGCGGCCAGGTGTGCACTGGCCAACGGCTCCCTTGTTAAGCATATTATATGCCAGCAGCTACGAAATGTCAAACAGTAAATACACATGTGCGACGTCGCACATGAATCTATCGGGAATTAAACCATTGATAATTTGCTATACTCATAGCAGAAAGGAGTTGTTACCATGCCATTGCCCAAAGAAAAGACCTATACCATTGAGGACATCTACAACCTCCCGGCCGGCCAGCGCGCGGAGCTGATCGACGGCCGGCTGTATGATATGGCACCGCCGAGCAGGGTGCACCAAAAATTAGTCAGTGCATTTACTGTAGCTCTTACTAATTTTATTCGATCACAAGGAGGCTCCTGCGATGTCTATCCTGCCCCATTCGCTGTTTTTCTGAATGCAGATGAGGAAACTTACGTCGAGCCGGATGTCAGTGTCATATGTGACAGGAACAAGCTCTCAGACCGGGGCTGTGAAGGCGCGCCGGACTTTATCATTGAAGTTGTCTCGCCAAGCAGCCGGAAGATGGACTACAATACCAAGAATGCCCTTTATTCAGATGCTGGCGTCCGTGAATATTGGATCGTTGACCCGGCCAAGAAACGCACCACCGTCTACCGATACGAAGAAGATGCCGCTCCGGTTATCTTCCCTTTTGGCCAGGCGATTCAGGCTGGGATATACAGTGATCTGTCCATCATAGTAGCTGACTTGCTGGAATAGAATCTAAATAAAAAAACCGCCCCTGCGCCAACAGGAACGGTTT
>DKWE01000038.1:22330-34749 GCA_002491565.1 Lachnospiraceae bacterium UBA7160
AAAACCGCCCCTGCGCCAACAGGAACGGTTTTAACAGAAAGTCGTACATGCCTTGGAGGCTGGTACAATCCCCTTACAAGCAGATTATACCACAGTCCTCCGGCATCTGTATAGATGCTATTTTTATTTTGTGCGACGTCGCACACACCAAGGAGGGAATCTGCATGCCAAAAAGAAAGAAATACCCGCGTCTCCCTAATGCCTATGGATCCATCCGTTTTCTCGGAAAGAACCGCACCAACTGTTACGCTGTTCACCCGCCGTGCACGGAGATCAACGACTTGGGCGATTACGTCCGTCCAAAGGCGATCTGCTATGTCGATGACTGGTACGTGGGCTTCGCCGTTCTGAACGCCTGGCACGCTGGCACGTATAAGCCCGGGGACGAGATCACATTCAAAGCTTACCGTGCGGCATCCAGCGAAGACCTGGACGCATTCTGCGAACGGCTCCTGACGGACTTTTCCGCACACGCCCATATGGAGATCGTGAAGAAGGAGCGGGAGCCGACTTTCCGGGACGTCTACGACCAATGGTACGAGTGGAAGTACGGGGAGAATGCGAAGAAGAAACTTTCCAAGGCTTCCATAGATAGCACAAAAGCAGCTTTCAAGAACTGTGCGATGCTTCATGATAAGGTTTTTCACGAACTCCGGTTAAATGATTTGCAGGCTTGTATTGATAACTGTCCTTACAGAAGCGCCAGCATAGAGCTTATGTCGTCTCTGATCAAGCAGCTTTATAAGTACGCACTGCTTCATGAACTTTGCGAAAAAGATTACTCTGTTGGTCTTCTTATACCGCAAAGCGACGATGAACATGGTGTACCTTTTTCTGATAAGGAGCTCTGCATCTTGTGGGCGAATAAGAATGATCCTATTGTCGAAATGCTACTGATTATGTGTTATTCCGGTTACCGGATAACTGCCTATAAGACTATTACTACCAACACGGAGGACTGGTATTTTCAAGGCGGCATTAAGACCGCTTCCGGGAAAGACCGTATTGTCCCGATCCACTCCTCCATACAGCCACTTGTCAAGGCGCGTATGGAACGCGATGGATGCATACTTAAGATGTCAAAGGTGTACTTCCGGAGTAAGGTGTATCCCACGCTCTCCCGGCTTGGCGTCACGAAACATACCCCGCATGACTGCAGACACACTTTTTCCAGACTCTGTGAAAAGTACGGCGTGAATGAGAACGACCGTAAACGGATGCTTGGGCATAGCTTCGGGAATGACATTACAAACGGAATCTATGGTCATCGTACTCTGGAGGAGCTGCGCAACGAGATAGAAAAAATACAGCTGCCAAAGGTCTGACACCTGCGGCAGCACGTTTGTGACTATCTTGTGACTATTAAAACCGATTTATTAAGATTTTGGGCATCCAAAAACGATGCTCTGGATGCCCAAAAAACCGCATAAATAAAGCATTTTCCGCGTATTTACGGCTTTTGTCAAACGTGTGTTTTCTTAAAACAATCTTAAGAAAAATGAAACAACACGGAATCGCAGTCATATGGTCAGGCTCCACTGTCTGAAAATTTCGCATCACAGCAAAAGCAGTATTCCATCCGCAAGTGACGCGGCAAGCAGAAATGCGATACTTAAGATACCGATCACCGTTTTGGGTCCGATCACCTGGAAGTGATTCCTCCATCCATTGTCCGCACGGAACCGCTCCGGTTTTTTTCCTTTTGTGATCAGCATGCCTGCCAGAATAAAGAGTCCAAGGGAACCGACGAGCAAAAGCCCGTCCTTCGCCGCTTCCAGCCCGGAGGATATCCCTGCCCCGCCAAGCAGAAAGCCGCCCGCAAAAAGGACAAGCGCAGCCGCCGCTGCAGACAGCAGACCAACCACCAGTACCTTCCACAAATCATGTACCACCTGTCCCATTCGCTCCATCCCAGAAACTCCCTTCTCCTCTATTTCTTCGGCTGCCCTGCACATCTCCAGCAGGCAACAAAATGCTGATTCCCCATATCCGTAAGCGGCGGCATTTCCTTGCCGCAGCGGTCGGTTGCATACTTGCAGCGCCCCTTGAATTTACAGCCTGGCGCGGTATTGATCGGGCTCGGCACCTCTCCCTGCAGACGGATCTTATGCGCGTCCCGCTCCTGTTCCACCTCCGGGTCCGGAATCGGGATCGCGGACAGCAGTGCCTGCGTATAGGGATGCTGCGGATTCACATACAGCTCCTCCGAGGTCGTAAGCTCCACGAGCGTACCAAGATACAGGACGGCTACTCGGTCAGAGATATGCTTGACCATCGACAGGTCATGCGCGACAAACAGATACGTAAGCCCCATCTTTTTCTGCAATTCGATCAGCAGGTTCACGACCTGTGCCTGAATGGATACATCGAGCGCCGAGATCGGCTCATCGAGCACGATAAACTCCGGCTGTACCGCGAGTGCGCGCGCAATGCCGATTCTCTGGCGCTGTCCGCCGGAGAACTCATGTACGAAACGGTTCGCGTGCTCGCAGTTCAGTCCGACCAGCTCCAGATAATGATAAATCATATTCTGGCGCTCCTGCTTATTTTTTGCAAGGTGATGGATATCAATTCCCTCACCGATAATCTCGGCAACCGTCATACGCGGGTCTAAGGAACCATAGGGATCCTGAAACACCATCTGCACCTTTTTCTTAAATTCCTTTTTGTCCTTCCCTGTGATCGTGTGGACATCCTTGCCGTCATAGAGCACCTGCCCGTCTGTCCGGTCATAGAGACCGATGCAGGTCCGGCCGCAGGTCGTCTTGCCGCAGCCCGATTCTCCAACCATTCCAAGCGTCTCGCCCTTGTAGATCTCAAACGACACATCATCGACTGCCTTCAGTGTAGCTCCCCGGCCGACAGGGAAATATTTTTTCAAATGGCTCACAGAAAGGAGCACCTTTTTTTCTTCACTCATTGATGATGTCCTCCTCTCAGGTCCGGCATCTCTACCTTCGGCGCCATCTCATGATGCAGCCAGCACGCTGCAACATGGCCGTTGCCAAAATCGGTAAACTCCGGCATCTCTTCCCGGCAAATCTGCATACAGTACTTACATCTCGTGCAGAACGGACATCCGGCCGGCGGATTTAAAAGGTCCGGAGGCGTACCCGGAATCGTATCGAGCACCTGCTTGTTTTTCAGGTCGAGACGTGGTACAGACCGGATCAGCGCCCAGGTGTACGGGTGGCGCGGCGTATAGAAGATATCCTCGCATTTGCCCTTCTCCACAATCATGCCGGAATACATCACCGCGATATCCTGCGCAATATTTGCCACGACGCCGAGGTCATGTGTAATCATAATAACGGAAGTTCCGCTCTTTTTCTGCAAATCCCGGATAATATCAAGAATCTGTCCCTGAATCGTCACATCCAGCGCCGTTGTCGGCTCGTCACAGATCAGAAGCTTCGGATCGCAGGCAAACGCAATCGCAATCATCACTCTCTGCCGCATGCCGCCGGAAAATTCATGCGGATACTGCCGCACGCGCTTTTCCGGCTCCGGAATGCCCACCAGACGGAGCATATTGATTGCCTCCTGTTTTGCCTCCTCCTTGCTCATGTGCTTGTGCGCAATCAGATTCTCCATAATCTGCTTGCCTACGCGCATGGTCGGATTCAGCGAGGCAAGCGCATCCTGAAATACAATGGCACACTCACCGCCCTTGTAGGACTGCCACTGCTTTTTATCATAGTGTAAAATGTTCTCCCCATTATAGAGGATCTCGCTGCCCTCTTTGATCTCTCCCTGCGGCCCTTTGATCAGCCCCATCACAGACTTTGCCGTCACAGACTTTCCGCAGCCGCTCTCTCCTACAATCGCCAGAGCCTTTCCCCTCTCCAGAGAAAAGGAAACGCCACGCACGGATTTGACTTCACCAGCGTAGGTGTGATAAGAGACACGCAGGTTTTTCACTTCAAGAATTTTCTTAGTTTCGCCCATCTTTTCTCCTGCCTTTCCTCTCTTACTGACGCAGACGCGGGTCAAGCGCATTGCGCAGGCCGTCGCCAAGTAAATTGAACGCCATAACAATCACACAGAGTACCACACACGGATAGAATAGCTGGCTCGGATAAAAGTCCATCGTCTGCTGTCCAAGGGAAATCAGCACGCCAAGGCTGATTGCCGGCGTTTTCAGGCCGATGCCAAGGAAGCTAAGCCCTGCTTCCGTAAAAATAAACTGCGGAATTGCGACAGACGCATCCAGAATCAGAATACTGATCATATTTGGCACATAATGCTTCAGGATAATCCGCATCGGGCTTGCGCCGAGCACCTCTGCCGCATAGACATATTCAGATTCCTTGAGCTGCTTAATCATGCCGCGGACCTGCCGCGCCGTATTACACCACGCAGTAATGCTGAGTGCAACCAGCATCGCAAACAGATTATTCCCGAGCACCATCATAATCAGAATCGTAACCAGAAGGCTCGGAAGAGAATTGATCACCTCAATAATACGCATGAGCAGATCATCCACCCAGCCGCCGAAATGTGCCATCGCTGCGCCGTAGAGTGTCCCCACCACGAGCTTCAGCATCGTAGCTACCAGCGCAATCGCCAGCGACGCGCGGGCGCCCACCCAGATCCGGGAAAACAGATCACGGCCCATATTATCGGTGCCAAACCAGTATTTGGCGCTGGCCCCCTGATTCTTGTCCGGAATATTCATTGCGATGTAATCATAGCCGCGCAGATTCGGCCCTATAATTACCATGATGACCAGAAGCCCCAGAATAATCAGAGATGCCATCGCAACCGGATTTTTCCGCAGTCTCCGCCACGCATCCTGCCAGTAAGAAATCGTAGGGCGGCAGATCGAGTTTGCTTCTTCCTCCGTATAGCCAATCACTTTAAATTTGTCTGGTGTCAGCATAAGATCCCCTCCTTCCTATTTTTTCCTGCCCGGCATCGAGATACGCGGGTCTACTACAACGTACAGAAGATCTGTGATAAACAGCACAACAATATAGAGCAGCGCCAGAAGCACTGTCTCACCCAGTACAATCGACAGATCCTGATTGTTTACCGCCGTTACGTAGTACTGGCCGATCCCCGGGATTGCAAAAATGCTCTCGATAAAGAAGGAGCCGGTAATACACATCGCAACGGACATCGGGAGCTGCGTCATAACCGGGATAAAGGAGTTGCGCAGAATATGCTTGCGGATAATCCTGCCGCGGCTTAATCCCTTCGATTCCGCCGTGAGCACATAGTCCTGATTGACGACATCGAGCATCGAGGTCTTCAAAAGTCTGGCATACGTCGCAATGTAAGAAAAGCACCCGGTCAGCGTCGGCAGCACGGTGTACTTCCAACCGCCAAACCACAGCTCATCTCCGGACGGCCAGCCAATTGTCGGAAACCAGCGCAGGTTCCCGGCAAAAATTTTCTGCAGCATCAGTCCGAAAATCAGATGTGGAATCGAGATCAGCAGAACAGAGAATGCCACCACGGTATAATCTGCAATCGTTCCCCGTTTTATTGCAGCCAGAATGCCGAGCAGCAGCCCCACCGTAACTCCCAGCAGCATCTGCTGGATGCCAAGTCTCGCCGACACCGGAAGCCTGTCGTGAATCAGCCCGCCCACCGTCTGGCCGGCATAGACGAAGGATTCCCCGAAGTCGCCCTTAGCCATATTTTTCATCGTAATCAGATAACGCTCCATGACTGGTTTGTCCAGCCCGTAGCGCTTATACATAACCTCTCTTGACTGCACCGGCAGCTTATCCGCCCGCTGCGACAGGGGATCCCCAGGTACTGCTTCCAGTAAAAAAAAGGTCGCAGTCGCAATCAGGAAAAGCGTCAGGAGCATTTCTAAAAAGCGCCGCACAATGTATCTTCCCATAAGTTTTCCCTCTCTTGGATGATTTGCAAAGAAGGGCTTATTCGCAAATAAGCCCTTCCCTCTTAGTTCGATCAGTTGCCTCTTCCCTCAATGTATGTGATATACATCTCCTGGCTTGCCCCGAAGGAGGATGTGCGGAAATCCTTTACCCAGTTCTGAAGGAATACTTCCTTCGTGCTGTAATAAATCGGAGCAAATGCACAGTCCTCATTCATGAGGATGCTTTCCGCTTCCTTGTAAATTTCAAGACGTTTCGCATTGTCTGTCTCACCGGTCAGAGAATCAAGGAGCTCGTCGTACTTCGCATTGCTGTATCCGCCGTAGTTGTTCTCACCGTAAGCATTCGTGTAGAAGGTGTACAGGAAGTCAAGCGGATCGTTGTAGTCAGAGAACCAGCCGCTGTAAAACATGTCATAGTTGCCTGCGTCTCTCTCCGCCTGGAACAGTGCGTAGTCGCCTACGATGCTCAGATTTACCGTGACGCCGAGCATCTGCTGAATAATCTGCTGGAGGTACTCATTCTCTGCCTGCTGCTCCACGCTGGTGCCGTAGGTCAGGTAGGTCAGTGTGATATCGGACATCGGTGTCGTCACACCAAGCTCGTCGAGTCCTTCCTGGAACAGTGCCTGAAGCGCTTCCGGATTGCCAACGTACTGATTGTACTCTTCCTGCATCATCTCGCCTACCTGGCTGCGGTAAGAGCTGCCATCAAAGGTGATCGCCGGAGCTACATAGCTGTATGCCGGTTTGTAGCGGCCATAGACACCTGCAATCATGTCTTCACGGTTGATGCAGTAGGAAATCGCCTTGCGGATCTTTGCATTCGACATCAGGCCGGACAGTCCACCGCCTTCCTTGCTGTTGTAAACCAGACCGATTGTTCCCGGATAGTCCGATACGACCAGCTGCATGTTCCCTGCATCTGCTTCGCCTCTGTACTTGATCACGTAATCGCCGGAAGTCTGGAGTATATCCAGCTCTCCATTGTCAAACATCGTAGCTGCCGTGGAATCTTCTCCCACAATATACCAGTTGATTGTCTCCAGATGGGTGTTCTCCGCGTCCCAGTACTCCGGGTTCTTCGTCCACACCATCTTGTTGTCCTCTACCAGCTCTGTCATGCAGAACGGGCCGTTATATACACACAGCGTCCAGTCCTTGCCCCACTGGTCTCCGGCTGCCTCTGCCAGATCCTGGCGGGTCGGGTAGAGCGGTGTCGCCACCAGCTTGGATTCGAACGTCGGGTCTGCTACCTTCAGCGTTACCTGGAATGTATAGTCATCCAGCGCTACTGCCTTCACATCGTCCACAGAGCCGGTGCCCTCGAAGCACTCCTGTGCGCCTACCACGCCAAACATGAAGGACGCATAGGAATAACCGTACTCCGGTGTCACGAGACGCTTCCAGCCATACTCATAATCATGTGCCGTTACCGGAACTCCATCCGACCACTTCGCATCCTGTCTCAGATGGAATGTATAAACGGTTCCGTCCTCGGATATATCGACGCTCTCAGCTCCTGCAAGAATGAAATGCTCTCCATCCTGGTCTGCCACATTGCGGTACAGACCGTCGTAGCAGGCTGCCATCATCCAGCGCCATCCCATGTCCTGCACATCGTAGTTGTTTCCAAACGATGCCGTGCGCAGATTCAGTACCTGTGTGTCACCCTCTGCTGCGGAGACACTGCTGCCAACCATCAGACTGCTCACTGCCATCACAGCCGTCAGCGCCAGCGCAAGAATTTTCTTTCTGAACATGTTTCTTCCTCCTTTGATTCTGCTTCCCTTTGACAGGTAGTTACTAAAAAAGAGGCGCTATTGCCATTTCATTCGGTTGTCACTAGCGCCTCTGCTTTTTCTGATATTATCACTACTATGACTATATGTCAATCTTTTTTCGACAAATATCTGTATGTTTTTTCATATTTATGTATAGACTTCTGGAAAATTATCTCAATTATGGATAAAACAGCCAGAAAAGCGCATATTTTAGCCATCTCTCCGGAAAGCATTGATTATGAATATTCTTTCAGATATCTGCATAAATATCTGCCTGCCGATGCTTTTCCGCTACTGCTCTGTCACCTGGTCTACATCCACACGGTCGATCATAATATTCAGAATCTCCGTATCCGTATCCTTCATGCCGACGCGGCCGATATAGCCCATGCTCCGGATCGTGCGCTCTACGTCCTCCTGGACAATTCCCTCTCCCGGCTGGAAACATCTGTGATTTTTCCCCATGTAATGTGCCAGAATCGCAGCGTCCACCGACGACGCGATCTTAGCCGCACAGGAAGACTTCGCGCCGTCGCAGACGATCCCGCCGACATTTGCGATCGTATTGACAATCGTAAGTGAGATGTCCTCATAATCGCCGCCATACAGATAGGTGATCGCAGCTCCTGCCCCGCAGGCCGCACTCACTGCGCCGCAGTACGCAGAGAGACTTCCAATGTATTTTTTCTGATGAATTGCAACCAGATTGCTGACAACCAGTGCGCGGTAGAGCTTGTCTTTTGAGACCCCGAGCTCCTTCGCAAATTCGATCACAGGAAGCGATACTGTCATCCCCTGGTTTCCGCTTCCGGAATTGATCACGACCGGCATCGAACAGCCGCCCATCCGCGCATCCGACCCTGCAGCGGCGCGCGCACGCGCACGGATTTTGACATCCGTCCCGTATTCTTTCAGAAGTGTCCTTCCTACCTGCGCGCCATAGGGATGAGCGAGACCCTCGTCTGAGATTGCCGTATTCATATCGATCTGGCGGTCAAGCAGCTCCCGCACATCGCCGATCGCTACCTCATCCGCAAACTGCAGAATATCCTTTACGTTCAGAAGGCTCTTGTCCACATACTCCGGAGACTCCGCGTGCGTCGCGAGCTGAAACAGCACTTCGTCATCCTTCACAATCCGCGAGATCAGCGTATGGCGGTTTACAATTGTCACCTCAGCGCTGTGCTCTCCGGCAAATACCTTCGCCACAACGTAAAGATTCTCCACGCCTTCCTTCAGTGTACAGGTACAGAAACCTTCACTCACCAGTTTTTTCGTAAGTGCGATGTCCTCCTGTGTCACGCTCTCCAGCACTTCCAGCTCCCGGTCTGCACGGCCCCCGACAATGCCGAGCGTCGCAGCCACATCGATCCCCTTCAGCCCGTTCGAGTTCGGAACCGTGACACCTTTTACATTTTTGATAATATTGCCGCTGCAGCAGACTTCCACAGAAGCCGGCATCTCTCCGAGCACCTCACGCGCCTTCGCAGCCGCATATGCGATCGCAATCGGCTCTGTACATCCAAGCGCAGGCACCAGCTCATGCTCAAGAATTTTCACATAGTTCCTGTACAGTTGCTTGTCCATAGCAATTCTCCTTCGTATAGAATAATATACTATTGGTATATCACTGATATGATTAGATGTCAAGCACTTCTCTGCGGCTTGCATGGCACCCGCCTGAACTGTAACGTCGAGAAGGATGTTTTACAATATTTTACAAACTCCCTGTTTACAGTCTATCCTTTTTTTGGTAATATAAAATGATAGGTGTCAGTTTTAGCGAACCTACCCCAGAACGGCCCCGAACTATACAGTAGAGAGGAATTTTGCCATGAAGCGTCAGGAAAGCCTGAAAGATATTGTCTATCAGTCTATTTTGAATGGAATCTTTACGGATGAGTACAAGCCCAATCAGATTATCAATGAGCAGGAGCTTGTACAGAAATTCGGATACAGCAAAACCCCGATCCGAGAAGCGCTTGTCACCTTATGCAATGAAGGAATTCTTCAGAATTTTCCGCGCTTTGGATACCAGGTGGTCAGTCTCACCAGAGAGGATGTCGCCCATATTCTGAATTACCGTCTGATCCTGGAAGGCGGTTATCTGCGCCAGACCTTTGAGCATCTCTCCCGGTCTGATCTTGCGGAGCTTGAAGCGGTTGATGAGCGATGTAAAGCGGATAACGATAGTCTCTGGGGACACTGGGAAGCAAATACAAATTTTCACTTAAAGCTTTTATCCTTCTCTGGCAACGTATATGCCTATCACGAGCTGGAGCGCTCGATGAATATCCTGAAACGGGCATACGCCCAGTTTTACTGGCAGACCTGGAGCAATACCAATCCGGCCATGGACCTCGCCCATCATCCGGATATCATTCAGGGCATCCGCGAAAAGGATCTTGAAAAAACACTGCATTTTCTGGAGGACGACCTCAAAAATTTCTGCATCTGAGAGGGGCGTAATTACCCGGAGAGGTTTGTCCGGGTTCCGGGGTGCGTGAATGATAACCACAATTGATTCAGTGCCATTTCGTAAACCATCAGCATCCAGCTCATGCTATAGTGCCCTGAGAAATGACCTGCAGAGGGACTACCCAGGGTATGAGCAGAGGATGCGTCCTGCTATCGTTAACCGTAACATTTTATTTGCGCTGTAAAAAACTGAGGGCGCTGCAAAACAGCCGGAAGCTATCAGCTCTGGTACATGACCGTGTGGTCTGATACCAGAGCTGATGTCTTACCTGCATTTTGCAGCGCCCTCAGTTTTATGCCGTTTCCGGCCAAAGGATGCTGCACATCCTCCGGCCGGAAACCTGCTCAACGTCTGTACGTACAGAACCGCTCAGAGCATTACAGCCCTGCCTTTTTCGCAGCTGCCTCTACGACGTGGCTTACAAGTACGGAAGTCGTCACACTGCCAACGCCGCCCGGAACCGGGGTAATCGCGTCTACAATCGGCTCGACTGCTGCGAAATCAACATCTCCGCAGAGCTTTCCTTCTGCATTTACGTTGATTCCGACATCGATCACGGTCTGGCCCGGCTTTACATACTCTGCGCCTACCACACCTGCACGGCCTGCCGCCACGATGATGATATCTGCCTCACGCGCGACAGACGGCATATCCACGGTCTTCGTATGGCAGATGGTCACGGTCGCATTCTTCTTGACCAGCATCATCGCTGCCGGCTTTCCTACCACGAGGCTTCTGCCAATGACAACTGCCTTCTTGCCTGTGCAGTCGATTCCATAGTGATCCAGAATCTCCATGCAGGCCTGCGGCGTGCACGGCGGATAGCCGATCGGCTTTCCGGTAAATACGCCGGACATAGACCCATCTGTCATGCAGTCCACATCCTTTGCCGGATCAAGCGCATTCTCGATTACGCTCTGATTCAGATGCTTCGGAAGCGGACGGAACAGAAGAACGCCATGAATCTTGTCGTTCTTGTTTACCTCGTCAATTACCTTCAGCAGCTCTTCCTGCGATACATCTGCCGGAAGCAGAATCTTCTCGCATGCCACGCCAAGCGTCGCACAGCGCTTTGTCGCGCCTCTCTCGTAGGAGATATCGCTCTCGTTCTCACCGACCCGGATAATGCCAAGCGTCGGCTGTACGCCCTTTGCCTCCAGCTCTGCTACCTTTGCCTTAATGCGCTCATTCAGCGCAGCAGTTACCTCTTTGCCAAGTAATTGTTTTGCCATGATTTTATCTCCTTTTCCTGTGACTGCCCATCTATTTCAGTCGTCCAAGCACACTCTGGAAAATCTCGTCCGCCATCGGCACATACTTTGCAAGCATCGCATCACATTTCTCGTTCAGCTCTGCCGCATACTCTTTATTTGCCATAGACTTCGTGTTTATGTAGACATTCAGGCTCGCGCCCTGCAGCGCTGCACGGCAGAACGCCGCGCCGACACCCGCGTCACTGATCGCAAGTGTGGAACCCTTTGCCGCAAACTCCTTGATGAGCTCAATCGCTTCGCAGCACTTCTCCATAATCTCCATCGGTACGGAGCACGCATCCTTCAGAACAATCTCCATCACGCGTGCCTTTTCTGCTTTCTCTTCCTCGGTCGCGCGCGGCATGCCGTATGCTTTTGAGAGCGGTTCGAAGACTTCTGCGTCACGCTCTACCAGACGAAGAAGCTCCGCCTGAAGCTTATCGCACTTCGCCTTCAGCTCCCACATCTCAGCTTCTACATCTGCGTATTTTTTCTTGCCAACTGTCAGACTGCCAACCATATTTCCAAGTGCTGTTCCGATTGCCCCGACGAGCGCGGATGCTCCTCCGCCTCCTGGTACCGGAGCCTTTGAGGCAAGCACTTCGACAAATTCATTACATGGCACAGTTGAAAATCCCATTTCGATTTGCCTCCTTTCCTGGCGCGGCATGCGGCGAAGCTCTTCCCCGCCACATGCCGCCCTTCTCTTATCAATAGCTGTTTTCATTATGATTCACGCCTGCTCTGTCCCACAAGGCATTTTCGCAGGCGCAATTTATCAGCCAATCTATCCTTAGAACAGTCCGGAAATCTTACCGGTCTCGTCTACGTCGATCCGCTCTGCGGCCGGACGCTTCGGCAGACCCGGCNNTACATCTGCGTATTTTTTCTTGCCGACAGTTAAACTTCCTACCATATTTCCAAGCGCTGTTCCGATCGCACCAACCAATGCAGATGCACCGCCGCCGCCTGGCACTGGTGCTTTGGAAGCTAATACTTCCACAAATTCATTACACGGTACTGTTGAAAATCCCATCTTTTTGTCTCCTTAT
>DKWE01000036.1:0-43823 GCA_002491565.1 Lachnospiraceae bacterium UBA7160
TGCAGAAACGGAACCAGAATACGTGGAGACAGAACCGGAGTATGTGGAGCCAGAGCCGGTTTCCGGGACAGGCCAGGAGATTGCTAATTTTGCAGTACAGTATGTAGGGAACCCCTATGTCTGGGGAGGGACAAGCCTGACGGATGGAGCGGACTGCTCCGGGTTTGCACAGGCAGTATTTGCCAATTTCGGCATTGGTCTGGCACGCACGGCAGAATCCCAGGCCTATGGCGGCACGTCTGTAAGTCTGGATAGTCTTCTGCCGGGAGACCTTGTATTTTATAATTCAACCGGCATCATTGACCATGTTGCGATCTACATTGGCAATGGACAGATTGTCCATGCCGCAAATTCTTCGAAGGGCATCATTATCTCCAGCGCATGGTACGCAACGCCAGTCAGCGCGAGCAGATACTGGTAGGAGCGGATGGATTTCCTCACAGAACGATGGGACTTCTCTGATATTCAGAGTGGAAGGGAATCCGGTAGCGGCAGGATCTGACAGCCTGGTACAGATGAGATGCATAGTAATCCTGCGAGAGCATATGAAGCGCCAGCGAGCAGCGCGGCGGATCTTCGCGGTAAGTGGTCTCGAGCAGGGCAGCAGAAGCGGACGGCTTTGAAAGAAGCGGCAGTCCGCTTCTTTTTCGTATCGTATGGAGCAAGGGCGCTGCACTGCGCCGGAAGCCAAGAATCCGCGCATAAAAGACAGTCCCGTGCGCAGCATAGTTCCGGAGGTCTTCCGTGCGGGTTCCAAGAATCAGGTGCAGCAGAGCACGCCGGATGCGTGCTTCTGTAATCTGGCGCGTTTTCAGCAGGGAGACCGTTTCCTTATAAGAGTTTCCAATGCAGGAAAAACGGAGCTTCCGGACCCGGTCAGAAAGCTCTGGGGAGAAGTCGAGGATTTCTTCGTATTCTGCGCATGCCAGGAATTTCTCGTATAGGAGTGGAAGCAGATCATCCGGCCAGAGGGGCATCCTGGAAGCCTGGCAGAAGAGCTTGCGGCATTCTTCAGGAATATAGCGAAGCGCAGAGAACGCATCGCACGCTTCCTGCAGACTGTTTCCGGAACGATTTGCTTTTGCAAGAAGCACTTCGCGAAGTGCTGTTGCAGAGCAGAATTCCCCTTCGAGCAGAGGGTGATCGTACCCGCTGCCGCAGCGTGGAATCGGAAGCGGTGAAATCCGGGAATGCAGCCGGCCAAGTGCGCGGCAGTATTCGGTCCCGAGAACATTATTTGGCGCAGCAAGGAGCGCCGCCGCTGCCTCGCCGCTGCAGGCTTTCACTGCAGCCGCGCGTGCCTGCGGAAAGGTCTGCCCCTCTTTTAACAGCTGCCGCAAGGTGCTGCGGTACTTGGGCGGTTCTTCTTCCAGCAAGCGTGCAGTCTCGCAAAAGCAGTTTACAAGCTCCTGATTCTGCGCCTCGCACCCGAATGCAAGCACATCCACAATGCCAAGCGCATCCAGCACAGAGACGGCTCCGCGTGCAAAATATTCAGCGCTTCCCGATGCGTAACAGACCGGAAGCTCCAGCACAAGGTCCGCTCCGCCGAGCAGTGCCATCTCTGTGCGTGTGTATTTGTCAAATACCGCCGGCGTTCCGCGCTGCACAAAATCGGGACTCATAACAACGACTGCGAATTCTGCCTGCGCGCATTCCTTTGCTTTTTGGATGTGATACCGATGACCCGTGTGAAATGGATTATATTCTGCAATGATCCCAACTGTCCGCATAAGACGATGTCCCCCTTTTGCGCTCTATTCTAACATCCATCTCACACCTTTGCAACGTTACTGTTCCGGGTCATACTTCCCGTCCGGTGATGCGCGAACAGTAACGGTTGCCATTGTGGCCTTCTGTACCGCAAAAAGTACTGCAAAAAATCCCAGATTCCGTAAATTTTATCTTGTCCGGCGTAAAGTTATAGGGTATAATGAAACGTAATGGAGTGAAGCCATCTGTGCTTCACCCGCTGCAAAGAAACACAATGTACAAGGGAAAGGAGTCCATGAACCATGGCAATTATTGATGTTCTGAAAGAAAAAGCAAGAGCTGACAGAAAAACGATTGTTTTACCGGAAAGCGAAGACCGCCGTACATATGAGGCAGCAGAGAAGATCCTGAAGGAGGGTATCGCAGACCTCATTCTCGTAGGTACTGAGGAAGCAGTAAAGAAAAACGGAGAGGGCCTGGATCTGACAGGGATCAAGGTTGTTGATCCGGCGACCTCTGACCGCACCGCTGCATACATAGACAAGCTCGTAGAGCTGAGAGCAAAGAAGGGCATGACACCGGAGAAGGCAAAAGAGATCCTTCTGAACCAGTATCTGTACTACGGTGTTATGATGGTGAAGATGGGCGATGCAGACGGAATGGTTTCCGGCGCCTGCCATTCTACCGCAGATACCCTGCGTCCGTGCCTGCAGATCCTCAAGACAAAGCCGGGCACCAAGCTGGTATCCGCATTCTTCCTGATGGAAGTGCCGAACTGCGAGTTTGGCGAGAACGGTACCTTCGTGTTTGCGGACTGCGGACTGAACCAGAATCCGACGCCGGAAGAGCTGGCAGCGATTGCGGCATCCTCTGCAGAGTCGTTCCGCTCCTTCGTCGGGGCAGAGCCGAAGGTTGCATTCCTTTCTCATTCGTCAAAGGGCAGCGCGAAGCATGCAGATGTCGACAAGGTAGCAGCTGCAGTGGCGATCGCAAAGGAACAGAATCCGGATCTGCTTCTGGATGGCGAGCTTCAGCTTGATGCAGCGATCGTTCCGAGTGTTGGCGCATCGAAGGCTCCGGGCAGCCCGGTAGCAGGCCATGCGAACGTTCTGATTTTCCCGGATCTGGATGCGGGAAATATCGGCTACAAGCTGGTTCAGCGTCTTGCGAAAGCAGAAGCATACGGCCCGGTTACTCAGGGTATCGCAGCTCCGGTCAACGATCTGTCCAGAGGATGCTCTGCGGATGATATCGTAGGTGTTGTAGCGATCACAGCGGTTCAGTGCCAGAATAAATAAGCATCGTACAGGAAATGAAACATAGCAGCTGCAGCCCGCATCCTTTGGATGATCTGCATCAGAGGAGGGCTGCAGCGATACAAAGCAAAATCAGGAGGATAATAACATGAATGTACTCGTAATCAACTGCGGCAGCTCTTCTCTGAAGTTCCAGCTGATTAATTCAGATACAGAGGCAGTCGCAGCAAAGGGTCTTTGCGAGCGTATTGGAATTGATGGAAGACTGGTTTATCAGCCGGCCGGCGGAGAGAAGGAAGTGACCGAGGCTCCGATGCCGACCCATACCGAGGCGATCCGGATGGTATTGGACGCTCTGGTAAATCCGAAGACCGGTGTGCTTACCAGCCTGGATGAAGTTGAGGCGATCGGGCACCGCGTTCTGCACGGAGGATCAAAGATCACAGAGTCCCGCATTATTGATGAGGAGGTTATCTCCGTGATCGATGAGTGCTGCGACCTCGGACCGCTGCACAATCCGGCAAACCTGATGGGCATTCGTGCCTGCATGGAGCTGATGCCGGGCAAGCCAAACGTAGCAGTCTTTGATACCGCATTCCATCAGACAATGCCGGCAAAGGCATACCGCTATGCGATTCCGACAAAGTTTTATGAGAAGTATGCAGTCCGGAAGTATGGCTTCCACGGTACCTCCCACAGCTTTGTTTCCAAGGAGACCATCAAGTATCTCGGTCTTGATCCGGAGAACAGCAAGGTGATCGTCTGCCATCTCGGAAACGGCGCATCCATCAGTGCGGTAGAGAACAGCAAGTGCGTGGATACCTCCATGGGTCTTACCCCGCTGGAAGGTCTTGTGATGGGTACTCGTTCCGGTGATCTTGACCCGGCTGTACTGGAGTTCGTCTGCAAGAAGGAAGGCATCGATGTATCAGAGATGGTGCGTATCCTGAACAAGGAGTCCGGTGTGATGGCGCTGTCGAATGGTCTCTCCAGCGATTTCCGTGACCTGGAGGATGCAATGAATCAGGGCAATGAGGCAGCTGCACTTGCGATCGACGCATTCAGCTACCGTGTGGCAAAGTACGTAGGCTCCTACGCGGCAGCGATGAACGGCGTGGATGCAATCGCATTTACCGGCGGCATCGGTGAGAATGCAGGACTTGTCCGTGAGAAAGTTCTCTCCTATCTTGGCTATCTCGGCATTCAGATTGATGCAGAAATGAACAAAAAGCGCGGCGAGAACTTCGTTCTTTCCACCGCAGATTCCAAGGTGAAGGTAGCGGTGATCCCGACGAACGAAGAGCTTGCGATCTGCCGTGAGACGGTTGCGCTTGTGAAGTAAGAAAAACAAAATAGTTGACAAATAGCGATTTGCCAGTTATAATCTAAAACGTGCGCAAATTGGAAGGACAGGCGGAGCAGTCTATGTGCCTGTGAGGAGGGATGAGGCGTGATTGACCTGACGGATGTGATATTGACAGAGGGGAAGTCTGTCACCCTGGAGACGGAGCTTGGGCTTTCAAAGCTGACGTACCGGTTTGGTTCGTTTGCAGTGAAAGAAGCGACTCCGGTTTCGCTTGCGGTCACAAACGTGGGAGAGCAGAAGCTGTCGCTTAGCGTCTCCGCATCAGTGACTGTGTGGATTCCCTGTGCGCGCTGCCTGGAGCCGGTAGCTTCCAGGCTGGACATTCAGTTTGAGAATGAGCTGTCTGTCCATGATCATGATTATATTGAGGGATATCTCCTGAACGTGGATCAGCTGATACATGACGAAGCACTCCTCGTCTGGCCGGAGCGTGTGCTCTGCCGCGAAGACTGCAAGGGTCTGTGCAGTATTTGCGGGCAGAACCTGAATCAGGGCGCCTGCAGCTGCAAGCCAGTCGCTGCGGATCCGCGTATGGCAAAGATCCTTGATATATTTCAACAATCCGGGATCAGCGAGTCCTGATAAGGAGGTGTATTTGTATGTCGATTTGCCCAAAGAATAAAACTTCCAAAGCAAGAAGAGACAAGAGAAGAGCAAACTGGAAAATGACTGCTCCGAATCTTGTAAAGTGCAGCAAATGTGGAGCACTGATGCTTCCGCACAGAGTCTGCAAGGCTTGTGGAACGTACAACAAAAAAGAAATCATCGCGATGGACGAGGACTAATTTCCGGCACTGCATCGTACTCAGCCACAGAAGCTACGGTTTCTGTGGCTGTACTTTTACGCGCTGAAATTTTCTGTTGCTTTTTAGTATGATGTTTAGTATAGTAGATAATAGAACTGCAGGAGGAAAAACTATGAGCGAAATAGTCCGTGTTGTTGTCGATGCGATGGGCGGAGACAACGCGCCGGGAGAAATTGTAAAAGGCGCAGTACAAGCGGCAAGCAGCCGCGAGGATATCCATATTGTTCTCACTGGTCTCAAAGAGCCAGTAGAGCAGGAGTTAAAAAAGTACCAGTATCCGGCCGACCGGATCGAAGTGGTTCCGGTGACGCAGGTCATTGAGACTGCTGAGCCTCCGGTAGCTGCCATCCGCAGCAAAAAGGATTCTTCCATCGTGGTAGGATTGACGATGGTGCGCCGGAATGAGGCAGATGCTTTCGTTTCAGCAGGCAGTACGGGAGCGGTATTAGTCGGAGGACAGGCGATCGTGGGCAGGATCAAGGGAATTGAGCGCCCTGCACTGGCGCCCCTGATCCCGACAAAAGACGGAGTGGCGCTGCTCATTGACTGTGGGGCCAATGTGGACGCCCGTTCCTCACACCTCGTGCAATTTGCCAAGATGGGTTCTATTTATATGGAGCATGTCGTGGGAATTAAAAGCCCGAGAGTCGGGATCGTAAATATCGGCGCAGAAGAAGAGAAGGGAAATGCACTCGTCAAAGAGACCTTCCCCCTCTTAAAAGAGCTGGATGACATTCATTTCACAGGCAGTATCGAAGCACGGGAGATCCCAAATGGCGCCTGTGACGTGGTTGTCTGTGAGGCCTTTGTCGGAAATGTGATCCTGAAGCTCTATGAGGGCTTAGGCGCAGTGTTGATTCAGAAAATTAAAGGCGGCCTGATGGCGGATCTGCGGACCAAGCTGGGGGCAGTGCTGATCAAGCCTGCGCTGAAAGAGACTCTGAAGTCTTTTGATGCCTCCCAATATGGCGGGGCACCAATGCTGGGGCTGAAAGGGCTCGTGGTAAAGACACACGGCAGTGCGAAAGCGCTGGAGGTAGAGCATTCCATCTATCAGTGTGTGGAGTTTACACAGCAGCATATCAGCGAAAAGATTGCGCGCGCAATCCACAAAAATGAAGAAAATCAGTAAGGAGAGAGTTTGTCATGGAATTTGAAAAATTGCAGAATATCATCGCGGAAGTATTGAATGTTGATGCCGACGAAATTACGCCGGAAACCACCTTCGTCGATGATCTCGGCGCAGACTCGCTGGATGTATTCCAGATTATCATGGGAATCGAGGAGGAGTTTGACATCGAAATCCCACAGGAGAGGGCAGAGCAGATCGTGTCGGTAGGTGATGCGGCAGATGCAATCAAAGGCGCAATCGGCTGAATTGGCAAAAGGGCTGCATACGTGCGTTGCGGCCCTTCTTTTCCGCTGTATATCCGCCCGAAGAGAACAGGAGATTTATGAGAGAATGGAAAATAAGTGAACTGGAGCAGGTCATCGGCTACCAGTTTCGTGATAAAAAAATGCTGGTAAACGCAATGTGCCACAGCTCTTACGCAAATGAACACCGTAAAAAGCTGCTGCATGACAATGAACGCCTGGAATTTCTGGGTGACGCAGTGCTTGAGGTGACAAGCAGCGACTTCCTTTTCCGCCAGTATCCGGATATGCCGGAGGGACAGCTGACAAAGCTGCGCGCAAGCATTGTATGCGAGCCGACGCTGGCGCTCTGTGCCCGGGAGATCAGCCTGGAAAAATACCTTTTGCTGGGAAAAGGCGAAGAACATACCGGAGGCCGGTTCCGCGCTTCTATCATTTCAGATGCGATGGAAGCGCTGATCGGAGCAATTTATCTGGATGGTGGTTTTGCTAATGCAAAAGAGTTTGTGGAAAAATATATCCTGACCGATATTGAGCACAAGAAGCTCTTTTATGATAGCAAGACTATCCTGCAGGAGTTGGTTCAGCGGGATTACAAGGATGAAGAGATTCGATATGAAATCATCGGTGAGGAAGGCCCTGATCACGCGAAGCATTTTATCGTGGAGGTACGGATAGGAGAGAAGTCTGCAGGATTAGGGAAGGGCAGTACCAAGAAGGCTGCAGAGCAGGAGGCGGCCTACCGCGCGATTATTGACCTGAAAGGGAAGCAGTAGGATATGTATCTGAAAAGCATAGAAGTACATGGTTTTAAGTCATTTGCAAATAAAATCATCTTTCAGTTTCATAATGGAATCACGGCGATTGTCGGGCCGAACGGCAGCGGCAAGAGCAATGTGGCGGATGCAGTGCGGTGGGTGCTTGGCGAGCAGAGCGCGAAGCAGCTGCGCGGCGCGAGTATGCAGGATGTCATTTTTTCCGGGACTGAGCTGCGCAAGCCGCTTGGATATGCTTCTGTTTCGATCACACTCGATAATGCAGATCATCAGCTTGCCGTTGCATTCGATGAGGTCACTGTCACACGGCGTGTCTATCGCTCCGGTGAGAGTGAATATCTGCTCAATGGAACGCAGGTGCGGCTGAAGGATATCAACGAACTGTTTTATGATACGGGCGTTGGCAAGGAAGGATACTCGATTATCGGACAGGGCCAGGTCGAAAAAATCATCAGCGGCAAGCCGGAGGAGCGCAGAGAGCTGTTTGATGAAGCGGCGGGTATTGTGAAATTTAAACGCCGGAAGAATGCCGCGCAGAAGAAGCTGGATGATGAGAAGCAGAATCTGGTGCGCGTCAATGATATTCTCTCGGAGCTGACACGGCAGCTGGGACCGATGGAGAAGCAGGCGGAGACAGCAAAGCAGTACCTTCAGAAAAAGGAAGCGCTCAAAGTGCTCGAGGTAAATCTGTTTCTGCAGGAATACGAGCGGATCATGCAGGAATCTGCATCGACGAAGGAGAAACAGGAGCTTGCCGGTGCGCAGCTAGAGGAAACCCGCACTTCGTATGAAAAGGCAAAGGGTGAATATGAGGCGCAGGAGACAGAGCTGGAAGAACTCTCCGCTGCACTTCAGGCCGCGCGGGATGCTTCTGCGGCCGGACAGCTTGAACGGCAGGGCTACCAGAGCCAGATCGAGCTTTTAAAAGAGCAGATCAATACGGCAAAGGCGAGCGAGACACATCTGCGGGCTCGCGTGGAGGAAATTGACCGGGATCTTGCAAGCCACAAGCAGCAGCAGCAGGATGCGAGGGGAGACCTGAAGCGGTTAAAGGCAGAGACAGCAGGGCTGGCAGAGCAGGAACAGACGGCAACCGCTGCATCCAGCCAGCTGCAGCAGGCTCTGGAAGCTCTGGAAGCGGCAATCGCAGAGGAAAAGAGTACGGTCATCCGCATCTTGAATGGGAGATCTGCGATTAACGCGCGGATCCAGCGGTATGATACGATGCTGGAGCAGACACAGATCCGGAAGGCTGAGCTTTCGAAAGAGGCACTGCGGCTGCGCAGTGAAGAAGCAGAGCATGCGGAGGTACAGCAGGGGATACAGGCAGAGTACGACCGCATCACCGCGCGGATTCAGCAGATGCTTGACCACGGAAAGGCGGCAAATGAGCAGCTGGCACAGAAGCAGCAGGAACTCGCGGACGGCAGCCGTTCCCTGGAAGCGGAGCAGCAGGAATATCACCGCCTGTCCTCACGTCTGGAGTCGCTGCGGAATATCACAGAGCGCTACGATGGTTACGGGAACAGCATCCGGCGCGTGATGGAACAGAAAAACCGTGTGCGCGGGATTCTTGGTGTTGTGGCAGATATCATCCAGGTGGAAAAGGCGTATGAGGTCGCGATTGAGACGGCTCTGGGCGGAAGCATCCAGAATATTGTCACAGATACCGAGGAGACAGCCAAGCAGCTGATCGAATATCTGAAGCGAAATAAGTATGGGCGTGCGACCTTTCTTCCGCTTTCCGGGATTTCCAGCAAAGGCGGGATCAGCAATCCGCAGGCATTAAAGGAGCCGGGGGTGATCGGCCTTGCATCTTCGCTGGTACGTGCGGACGCACAGTACGACGGGCTGGTCAGTTATCTGCTGGGAAAAACTGTTGTGGTGGATGAGATCGATCATGCCATCGCGCTTGCACGGAAATTTCACCATGCTCTGCGCATCGTGACGAAGGATGGGGAGCTACTGAGCCCCGGCGGATCTATGAGCGGCGGCGCGTTTCGCAATTCCAGCAATCTGCTGGGACGCAGGCGTGAGATCGAGGAGCTGGAAAAGCAGGTCAACCATCAGTCCGGCAGCCTTCAGCAGCTGCAGCAGAGGCTGGAGGCCTGCCGTGCCGTGCGCAATCGTCTGCGTGACAGTATTGCGCGCCAGAAGGATGCACTGCAGCAGGAGTATCTTGCGCAGAACACTGCAAAGCTGAAGCTGGAAGAGCTGCAGGAAAAATCCGGCGATACTGCGAAGGGCTACGAGAAAATCCGCCGGGAAGCACAGGAGCTGGAAGCACAGATTCATGATATCCAGAAGCGGCGCGAACAGGAAGCGGCGGAGCTTGCCGGTTCCAGGAAAGAGGAAACGGAGACAGAGCGCAGGATTGAGGGCTACCAGAAACAGCTGGATGAAAAAAGGGAAGCAGAAAAGACGCAGATGGCAGGTACTGAGCAGCTGCATCTGGAGCTGGCAAGACTTCGCCAGCAGGAGCAGTTTATTGGACAGACACTCTCCCGGCTGAGTCAGGAGATGGAACATCTGACCGAAGAAAAAGAGCAGTACAGGGAACAGATCAAGGCATCGGGCGAAGAGGCGCTGGACAAGGAGCGCCAGATCGAACAGCTTGCCGGTATTATTTCGGAGGCGCAGCAGGCGGAGCAGGAGACGCTGCGGAAGATTGAGCAGCTGTCGTCGGAGCGGGACACCAAAAGTGCGGTGCACCGGCAGTTTTTCAAAACGAGGGAGGAGCTGTCCGAGCGGATGAATCTTCTGGACCGGGAAAATTTCCGCCTGAACGCGCAGCTGGAGAAGCTGACCGAGCAGCAGGACGCACAGACCTCCTATATGTGGGAGGAATATGCGCTGACTTATGGAGCGGCGAAGGAGCAGAAAAGTCCGGAGCCGGTCAGTGCTTCCGGCCTGAAGAAGAGCATTTTCGCGCTCAAAGGCGAGATTAAAGGTCTCGGAAATGTCAATGTGAATGCGATTGAGGATTTTCGGGAATTATCGCAGCGGCACACCTTCCTGTCTGCACAGCATGAAGATCTGCAGAAGGCAGAGGAGGCGCTATTAAAGATTATCGCAGAGCTGGATGCAGGTATGCGCACACAGTTCCAGGAGCAGTTTGCGCGGATTCAGACGGAATTCGACAAAGCATTTAAAGAGCTGTTCGGGGGCGGGCGCGGCACACTGGAGCTGGTAGAAGAGGAAGATATTCTGGAGGCCGGCGTGCGGATCGTCGCGCAGCCGCCTGGCAAGAAGCTGCAGAACATGATGCAGCTCTCTGGCGGGGAAAAATCACTGACTGCGATTGCTCTGCTGTTTGCAATCCAGAATCTGAAGCCGTCGCCATTCTGTCTGCTGGACGAGATCGAGGCAGCGCTGGACGAGAGCAACGTGGACCGCTATGCGAATTACCTGCATAAGCTGACGAAAAATACACAGTTTATCATCATCACACACCGCCGCGGCACAATGACCGCTGCAGACCGCCTCTACGGGATTACGATGCAGGAAAAGGGCGTGTCAGCGCTCGTTTCCGTAAATCTGATCGAAGAGGATTTGGATGATTAGTTACAATTCTGAAAGGTAAAATCTTATCGTTGTAATTCGGGCGTGTGCGTGATAAGATAGAAAAAACAGACAGGAAAGCAGTCAGGAGGCAGGAGAATGGAAGAGAAAAAGGGTTTTTTTAAGCGTCTGGTGGCGGGGCTTGCGAAGACCAGGGACAATATTGTTTCCGGAATCGATGCGATATTCAATGGATTTTCCAGCATTGATGACGACTTCTACGACGAGATCGAAGAAATCCTTGTGATGGGGGATATCGGGATCAACGCGACGACCTCCATAATCGAGGAACTGAAGCGGAAGGTCAAGGAGCAGAATATCAAGGATCCCGGAGCCTGCAAGCAGTTGCTGATCGACAGCATCAAGCAGGAAATGAATGTCGGAGAGACGGCATACGAATTTGAAAACCGAAAATCAGTGGTGCTGGTGATTGGCGTGAACGGCGTCGGCAAGACGACAAGTGTGGGCAAACTGGCAGGCAAGCTGAAGGATCAGGGCAAAAAGGTGGTGCTTGCAGCAGCGGATACCTTCCGTGCAGCGGCAGGAGAACAACTGGTCGAGTGGGCGAGAAGAGCGGATGTCGATATCATCAGCGGACAGGACGGCTCCGATCCGGCCTCGGTTGTATATGACGCGATCTCTGCGGCAAAGGCGCGCCGCGCGGATGTCCTGCTGATCGATACGGCGGGACGGCTGCACAACAAGAAGAATCTGATGAATGAGCTGAGTAAAATGAACCGGATTCTGGACCGGGAGTATCCGGAGGCGTTCCGCGAGACACTCGTCGTTCTCGATGGGACCACTGGTCAGAACGCACTGGCGCAGGCGAGGGAGTTCAAAGAGGTTGCAGATATTACCGGTATCATTTTGACGAAGCTGGACGGCACGGCAAAGGGCGGAATTGCAGTCGCAATTCATTCGGAGCTGGGCATTCCGGTGAAGTACATCGGGGTCGGGGAGTCAATCGACGACCTTCAGAAGTTCAATGCAGATGAATTTGTAAATGCATTGTTTGATATGAAGCAGGGCTCCTGAGCGGCACGAGGCAGGAGCAGTTTCAAAATAGCTTGTGTGTTCCGTGCCATCTGCACAAGCTGATTTATGACGGCTCCTGGTCGGAGAAAGAGATACATCGCAAAGAGTATTGCGGGTCGCAGCCTGACAGAACAGGAACTGTGACGATCGGAGAAAGGCAGGAAACAGGGAATTATGGAGATGTTGACATTGGAGGCATTCGAGCAGGCATCCGAGTGCGTGAAGCGTGTGACGCAGGAGACAAAGCTGATCTACAGCGAGTATTTCAGCGCACAGACGGGCAACCGGGTCTATCTGAAAGCGGAGAACATGCAGGTGACTGGTGCGTACAAGATCCGCGGCGCGTACTACAAGACCAGTACGCTGACGGAGGAGGAACGGGCGCGCGGTCTGATTACTGCGTCTGCAGGGAATCATGCGCAGGGTGTGGCCTATGCGGCGAAGGCTTATGGCTGCAAGGCTGTGATTGTGATGCCGGAGACCACACCGCTTATGAAGGTGAACCGGACCAAGAGCTATGGCGCAGAGGTGGTTCTGTATGGAGATGTTTATGATGAGGCGTGCGAGCATGCACTGAAGCTGGCAGAAGAGAAGGGGTATACGTTTATTCACCCCTTTGATGATCTGGCCGTGGCGACCGGGCAGGGAACGATTGCGATGGAGATCGTGCAGGAGCTTCCGCTGGTAGATTATATTCTCGTCCCGATCGGAGGAGGCGGACTTGCGACAGGGGTATCCACGCTTGCAAAGCAGCTGAATCCGAAGATTCAGGTCATCGGCGTGGAGCCGGAAGGCGCCGCGTGCATGCGTGCTTCTCTCGAAAATGGGGAGGTTACGACGCTTCCTCATGTCAACACCATCGCGGACGGCACAGCGGTCAAGACGCCGGGCCACAATATTTTCCCGTATATCCAGAAAAACGTCGATCAGATCCTGACGGTAAGCGATGATGAGCTGATTGTCGCGTTCCTGGATATGGTTGAGAACCACAAAATGGTTGTTGAAAATTCCGGCCTTCTAACCGTAGCTGCGCTGAAGCATCTCAATGTCAAAGGGAAAAAGGTCGTGTCCGTTCTCTCCGGCGGGAATATGGATGTCATCACAATGGCCTCTGTGGTACAGCACGGCCTGATTCAGCGCGACCGGATCTTTACGATTTCTGTCCTGCTCCCGGATCGTCCGGGCGAGCTGGTGCGCGTGGCTTCTGTCATCGCGGAACAGCAGGGAAATGTCATCAAGCTGGAGCACAACCAGTTTGTCAGCACAAACCGCAATGCGGCGGTGGAGCTTCGCATTACGATGGAAGCATTTGGCACTGACCACAAACTTCGCATCATAAAGGCGCTGCAGGATCACGGGTATGACCCGGTTCAGAAGACTGCCAGCCTGTAAACCTGTAAAAGAAAAGAGGGTGTCGCAAGATACAGTCAGGACACAAGCTCAGGTACTCAGCCAAGTGGCCATGTACCATAACTTGTAGCTGCTGTTATTTTGCGACACCCTCGTCCTTATCGTTACAGTTCATCCTTATAGTTTTTCCGGATCCATGCCCGCGCCCGGTTCATCCGTGTACGGAGGATTGTGTCGGAGATATCCAGCTTTTGCGAGATTTCTTTATAAGACAGGCCCTTTACGTGATACAAATATAAGAGCTCATACCACTGAGGATTCTTTTCCTTTAACTGACGGAACAGCCGCATAAGCAGTTCCCGGTTCATCACATGGATTTCACAGGAATTTTCCGTCTGGACGGGCGTTGCATCCCCGGTTCCCGAGGAAGCGGAAGTCTCATACCCGATCTCTTCCAGAACAACCTCACGAAGCTTTGCTGTCCGAAGATAATCCGTGATCTCATGGCGTGTGCAGGTAACAAGCCAGGCTTTTACAAGATCTGCAGGGATGCGGTCCATATAGATGTAGAATTTCATAAAGACCTGCTGGCATATTTCCTGTCCAGCCTGATAATCATTTGTCTTGCTCATGACCATCCGGATCAGAAAATCCTTATAGCGCAAAAAATACTTTTCAAATTCCTTGTTTTTCATAGCATTCACTCTTTTCCTTTGTAAATTGGAGCAGAATTCCACTCGGATATAGCGGTCTGCCTGCTCTGTATCGGGTGTATTTGCCGTGCCGGAACAGCACTTCATAGAACATTATAAAAAAATCCTTCTTTGATAGCAAGAAACTTTTACAACAATTTAGATATTTAAAGTACAAAAGCATGGTGTACGTTCTGTATTGACAGAGAAGCGGGCGGTCTATCATTAAATTCCATTTGTCAACAAAAACTACTTGACAGCATCAGCTTTTTCGGGTAAGATAGCAAAGGTGATGCGAATGGAACAGTTTTTATGGCAGACGCTTCTGTATGATTTCTACGGAGAATTGCTCACAGAGCGCCAAAGAAGTATCTATGAAGCGGTTGTGCAGAACGATTTGTCTTACTCAGAGGCTGCAGAGGAATTCGGGATCAGCAGGCAGGGCGTTCATGAGCTGGTCCGGCGGTGCAATCGGATCCTGGACGGATACGAATCCAGACTTCATCTGGTAGAGCGGTTTCTTCAGATCCGCGAGAATGTGCATCAGATTCAGACGCTCGCATCACAGGCCGGTTCCATGGATAAGGAGGCACTCGCAGCTGGTGTGCGGGAGCTGTCCGCAAAGATATTAGAGGAGTTGTAGCATGGCTTTTGAAAGCTTATCAGAAAAGCTTCAGAATGTTTTTAAAAACCTGCGCGGCAAGGGCAGGCTGACTGAGGCGGATGTCAAGACCGCTCTGAAGGAAGTCAAGATGGCTCTTCTCGAGGCGGATGTCAGTTTTAAGGTTGTCCGGCAGTTTGTCAAGTCCGTACAGGAAAAGGCAGTTGGCGCAGATGTGATGAACGGCCTGAATCCGGGTCAGATGGTCATCAAGATTGTCAATGATGAGCTGGTATCCCTGATGGGATCGGAGACGACAGAGATCGCGCTTCGCCCGGCGGGAGATGTGACCGTCATCATGATGGCGGGTCTTCAGGGCGCTGGTAAGACCACGACGACTGCGAAGCTGGCGGCGAAGTTCAAGTCCAAAGGCCGTAAGCCGCTGCTTGCAGCGTGCGACGTCTATCGTCCCGCAGCGATTAAGCAGCTTCAGGTGAACGGAGAGAAGGTCGGAGTGGAAGTCTTCAGCCTGGGTGACAGAGAGCATCCGGTCACGATCGCAAGACGTTCCGTTGAGTATGCGAGGGCAAATGGGTTCAATCTTGTTTTTCTCGATACGGCAGGTCGGCTGCATGTCGACGAGGACATGATGCGTGAGCTGCAGGACATCAAGGCGCAGGTGGGCGTTGATCAGACGATTCTGGTGGTCGATGCGATGACCGGGCAGGATGCTGTAAACGTAGCCACAATGTTTGAAGAAAAGATCGGCATTGACGGTGTGGTTCTTACGAAGCTGGATGGCGATACGCGAGGCGGTGCGGCGCTTTCGATCAAGGCGACGTGCGGCAAGCCGATTCTCTACGCTGGAATGGGTGAGAAGCTCTCAGACCTGGAGCAGTTCTATCCGGACCGTATGGCTTCCCGTATTCTTGGGATGGGAGATGTCCTCTCTCTGATCGAGAAGGCGCAGGATACCATCGATGAGATGAAGGCGAAGGAGATGGAGCAGAAGCTCCGCAAAGCGCAGTTTGGCTTTGATGATTATCTGGAAAGCATGAACCAGATGAAGAACATGGGAGGCATCTCAAAGATTCTGGGTATGATGCCCGGTATCGGCGGCGCACAGATGAAGCAGCTGGAGGATGCCATTGATGAGAAGCAGATGGACCGGATCGAGGCGATCATCCTCTCAATGACGCCGAAGGAGCGCTCCAATCCGGATATTCTGAATCTGTCGCGCAAGCGCAGGATTGCTGCGGGCGCCGGGGTTGACATCAGTGAGGTGAATAAGCTGGTCAAGCAGTTTGAGCAGAGCCGGAAGATGATGAAGCAATATTCCGGAATGCTTGGCGGCAAGAGGAGCAGATTTAAGCTTCCATTCTAAATGTTTGTGAGTAATGCTGCATTGCAGTCCGGGTTTGCCCGTGCTGCAGGCGCTTACCAATAGAAAGACCAGATATAGGAGGTGAAATGACATGGCAGTAAAGATCAGACTGAGAAGAATGGGACAGAAGAAGTCTCCTTTCTATAGAATCGTTGTAGCAGATTCCAGATTCCCGAGAGATGGCAGATGCATCGAGGAGATCGGTACCTACAACCCGAACACAGATCCGAGCGAATTCAAGATTGACGAGGAGCTCGCTAAGAAGTGGCTGGCGAATGGCGCTCAGCCGACCGAGGTAGTAGGTAAGCTTTTCAAGGCGGCTGGCATTGAGAAATAAGCTGGATTAGGGGTGGCGAGATGAAAGAATTAGTAGAAGTAATTGCAAAATCTCTAGTCGACAATCCGGACGAAGTCGTTGTCACTGAAAAGGAAAGCGGCAAAGCGCTCGTTCTGGAGCTTAAAGTGGCACCTTCGGATATGGGAAAGGTGATCGGCAAGCAGGGTCGGATCGCGAAGGCAATCCGGTCTGTTGTAAAGGCTGCAGCATCGAAGGAAGACCAGAAGGTGATTGTAGACATTTTACAGTAACAATGAGGTACGCCGGAGTCTGTCCCGGAAGTGAGAGATTGCTTCTTGGACAGGCTCTTTCTTTTCAGCCGGACAGTACTTCCGTCTTCTGTGACGGAAAGTGCTCCAAAGGATGCGCACGGACACAGAGGAAAAAGTCCGTTATGCAAATCGCAGCAATGCTGGTATCGGCAAAGAAGAAGGAGATACAAAGAATGGAGAATCGATTACAAGTAGGTGCAGTGGCTTCGATGCATGGTCTGGCGGGGGAAGTGAAGGTGTTTCCGACAACGGATGACCCGAAGCGCTTCAGGAAACTGAAGGAAGTCCTGCTGGATACCGGGAAGGAGCTTTTACCGCTTGAGGTGGAACATGTAAAGTTTTTTAAGCAGATGGTAATACTGAAGTTCCGGGGCTATGACCGGATTGAGGATGTCCAGTGCTTTAAAGGGAAAAGTCTCTATGTGACGCGGGAAAACGCGGTAGAACTCGCGGAAAATGAATATTTTATCGCGGATCTGATCGGTATGACGGTCGAGCTGGAGGACGGGAGCATCCTTGGGACGCTGACGGATGTAATCGCAACCGGGGCAAATGATGTCTACGAGGTGCGCAGGAAGGACGGGAAAAGTGTGCTGATTCCTGCCATCCGTTCCTGCATCCTTGCGGTGGATGTGGAGCAGAGCCGCATGCGTGTTCATCTGCTGGAGGGGCTGATGGAATGAATTTTTATGTGATGACGCTGTTTCCGGAGATGATTGAGAGCGGAATGCATACCAGTATTACGGGACGGGCAATGGCAAAGGGGCTGCTTTCTCTGACTACGGTGAATATCCGTGATTTTTCAACGCGGGGTGACGGCAGAATTGACGATTATCCGTATGGCGGCGGAGCCGGCATGGTGATGCAGGCGGAGCCGGTGTACCGCGCGTATGAGCATGTTGTGAACTGCATCGGGCATCGCCCGCGGCTGGTTTATCTGACCCCGCAGGGGAGCGTGTTTCATCAGCAGATGGCAAAGGAGTTTGCGAGGGAGGAAGATCTCGTATTCTTGTGTGGCCACTATGAAGGAATCGATGAGCGCGTCCTCGATGAGATTGCGACGGACTATGTTTCGATCGGCGACTATGTGCTGACAGGGGGAGAACTGCCGTCGATGGTGATGATGGATGCGATTGCGCGGATGGTTCCGGGGGTCCTGAGCAATCAGGAGTCCGGGGAGACGGAGACCTTTTCCGGAAATCTGCTGGAATATCCGCAGTACAGCCGTCCGGAACTGTGGCATGACTCTGCAGTACCTCCGGTGCTGCTGTCAGGACACCATGGGAATGTGGACCGCTGGCGGCGTGACCAGGCCTTGTACCGGACCTTAAAGAACCGCCCGGATCTGCTGCCCGGCGTGGAGCTGGATAAAAAAGATCGGAAATTCCTGAGGGAGCTTGCAGATACAGCACCGGAGCCTTATTCGGTTGTGGAAGAGGAGAAGGAATTTCTGCGAAAACTGCTTGCAAAACATGACAAAGCATGATAAAATAAAACACGTTGTGAGAAAGAGATGGTCCGCTGTTACAGAGCTTCAGGTGCGGGAAGCAGGAAATGCGCAAGCCCGGCTGCAGACAAGCGTAATATGAACATCCGAATATGAAGGAGGAACACAATGAACGACATTATTAAAAGCATTGAAGCTGCTCAGATGAAGGCGGAGGTTCCGCAGTTTCGGGTTGGCGACACCGTAAAGGTTTACGGCAAGATCAAAGAGGGAAACCGCGAGAGAATTCAGGTATTCGAGGGCATCGTGATGAAGGTGCAGGGCGGCAGTGTCCGCGCGACATTCACGGTCCGGAAGAATTCGAACGGCGTTGGCGTAGAGAAGACATGGCCGCTGCATTCTCCGTCCGTTGAGAAGGTTGAAGTCGTAAGACACGGTAAAGTAAGACGTGCGAAACTGAACTACCTGCGCGGACGCGTCGGAAAGAGCGCTAAGGTGAAAGAGCTTGTAAAATAATGGATTCGTTCAGGGACAAGTACATCGTGTATATTGTCCCTGTTTGCGTTTCCGGAAGCAATATCCAGGCCGTCCGGGCTGCGGTCGGCTGTTCTTTGAAAAGAAAGGATCCTGAATGAAAAGAAAACACAGGCATTCCTCCCATTATCCGGAGACAGAGCCGGACTATACACCGTCTGCTGCTCCTGTTCCGGTAAAGCGGTCGATTCTGAAAAATGTCCTTCTCTGGGCGTTCGAGATTCTGGTGGTCATCTTATTTGCTTATGTGCTTGTCTATTTTTTTGGATTATCGCGCACCAATGTCGGGCAGTCTATGGATGTGACACTCTCCGGGGGCGATACGGTCCTGCTGAACGTGCTCGCTTATCAGATCGGTTCGCCAGAGCGCGGCGATGTGATTGCGTTCAAGCCAAACGGCAGCAGTTCGAGTCACTCCAGTATCAAGCGTGTCATTGGCCTGCCGGGGGAGACCGTGGAAATCAGGGATGGCATGATTTATATTGATGGAGAGGTATATCTGGAACAGAAAGATTATCCGGTCATCACAAATCCCGGAATGGCTGCAGACGGAATCAAGCTTGGAAGCAAGGAATATGTTGTCCTTGGCGATAACCGGAATAACAGCGTGGACAGCCGTTTTGCGGATGTGGGAGTTGTGAAGAGCTCCTATATTGAAGGGCGCGTCTGGTTTGTGCTGTTCCCTGCGGAACACCGGGGATTTTTGAAGGATTGAGAAGCATTATAGAGCGGGTGGTGAATCATGAATTATCAGTGGTATCCAGGCCATATGACGAAGGCGAAGCGGGCGATGCAGGAGGATATCCGGCTGATCGATCTGGTAATAGAGATTCTGGATGCACGCGCGCCGCAGTCGAGCCGCAATCCGGACATCGATGAGCTGGCCAAAAACAAGGCGCGTCTGGTGCTCATGAACAAGGCAGATCTGGCCGACGCGCAGCAAAATCAAGCGTGGTGCGCATATTTCAGAGAGCAGGGAATCCATGCGGCGGCGGTAAACGCGCGCAGCGGCAGCGGGCTCAAGAAGATACAGGAGACGATCCGGGAGGCCTGCAGGGAGAAAATTGAGCGTGACCGGAAGCGCGGGATCAAGAACCGTCCGGTGCGCGCGATGGTGGTCGGTATTCCGAATGCTGGAAAGTCTACTTTTATCAATTCCTTAGCCGGAAAGGCATGCGCGAAGACCGGGGACCGGCCGGGTGTCACCAAAGGAAAGCAGTGGATCCGGCTGAATAAGGAAGTAGAGCTGCTGGACACACCGGGGATCCTCTGGCCGAAGTTTGAGGATCAGATGACTGGGCTGCGGCTGGCAGTCATTGGCTCTATTCGCGAGGAGATCCTGCAGCCGGAGGAGCTGGCACTGTGGCTGATCGGATACCTGCGAAATGCGTATGCGGGTGTGCTCGGCACACGTTATCGCCTCGCAGAAGAAGGAAGCGATCTGGAGCTGCTCTCTGGCATCGCTGCCGCGCGCGGCAGTCTGCAAAAGGGAGGGCTTCCGGACTATCCGCGTGCGGCGGCCCTGCTGCTGGAGGATTTCCGCAGCGGACGACTGGGACGGGTGACGCTGGAGCAGCAGATGCCGGCGATTTCTGATAACAAGCCGGCGGGTAAAGGGTTAATAGAAAGTGGTGAATGCAAATGAGTGAACAAACGAAACAGGTGAAAAAGCCATTCGACATGAAGAAAGAGATTTTGAGTTGGGTCGTTTACATTCTGTTTGGTCTCGTATTAGCTTACGCACTGGTCGGCTTTGTCGGACAGCGGACGTGCGTGGATGGCGAGTCTATGATGAATACACTAAACGATGGAGACAATCTGATCGTGGATAAGCTGTCGTACCGGTTTTCTGACCCGGAACGTTTTGATATCATTGTGTTTCCACCTTATGTCGATAAGTATAATTCACTCTGGCCATTTGGAGTTGGAGATATCTATATAAAGCGGATCATTGGCCTGCCGGGAGAAACGATCCAGATTGATGAGAACGGTACAATTTACATCGACGGAGAGGTGCTGGAAGAAGACTATGGTGCGGAAACAATCAAAAAGCCAGGCAGAGCAAGCGAACCGATTACACTCGGAGAGGATGAGTATTTTGTGATGGGTGATAACCGGAATAACAGTACTGACAGCCGCTCTGAGAGGGTTGGCAATGTAAACCGCGCTCAGATCATCGGCCGCGCGTGGGCACGCATCTGGCCATTGTCGGAGATTGGTTTTCTGAAGCATGGCAGGTAAGCAATACGAGAAAGTGGTGAAGGCAAATGAGTGAACAAAAAAAGCAAGAGGAAAAGCCCATGGATCTGAAAAAGGAAATTCTGAGCTGGGTAATCTATATCGTGTTTGTACTTGTGCTGACCTATCTGATTATCGGTTTTGTCGGACAGCGGACGCGTGTAGACGGCAAATCCATGATGAATACGCTGAGCGATGGCGACAATCTGATTGTAGAAAAGCTTTCGTACCGGTTCTCTGACCCGGAGCGCTTCGATATCATTGTGTTCCCGCCGTATGTCGAAAAGTACAATCCGCTCTGGCCGTTTGGCATTGGGGATATCTATATCAAGCGGATTATTGGTCTGCCGGGAGAGACAATCCAGATTGATGAGGATGGCAACATCTATATTGATGGAGAATTGCTTGAAGAGAACTATGGCGCGGAGACGATCCAGAATCCGGGCCGGGCGAGAGAGCCGATTACGCTCGGAGAGGATGAGTATTTCGTGATGGGGGACAACCGGAATCACAGCAAGGACAGCCGTTCCGAGGAAGTCGGAAATGTAAACCGCGCACAGATTATCGGCCGCGCGTGGGTGCGCATCTGGCCGCTGTCAGAGATCGGTTTCCTGAAGCATCAGTAAGGAACAATCAATGAAAAGCAAAAAGCCGCGGAGTGCGGTCCGGGAGTTTATCAGCTGGATCTTGTATCTGGCTGTGCTGATCGTTCTGATTTTTCTGGTTGTACATTTTGTGGGTGAGCGCACAGTGGTCAGCGGAGATTCCATGACACCGACACTCATGGACGGGGACAATCTGATTGTCGACAAGATCACTTATCGTTTTATGGAGCCAAGCCGGTATGATATTGTTGTCTTTCCGTTTCAGTACCAGGAGGACACCTTTTATATCAAACGCATTATCGGATTGCCAGGCGAGACGGTGCAGATTTATGAAGGAGCTGTCTATATTAATGGAAAGCTTCTGAAGGACAGCTATGGCTTTGAACAGATACGGAATCCTGGCCTGGCTTCGGAGGCCGTGACACTTGGAGAAGATGAGTACTTTGTGTTGGGAGACAACCGGAACAACAGCGCAGACAGCCGGGAACCAAGTGTTGGCAACATCAAAAAGAGCGATATCACCGGCCGCGCATTCGCGCGGATCTGGCCGCTGACCGCTGCAGGGCTGCTGGACTAAGAGAACGAACCAGGACAATCCTGCAGAGTGTTTTAGCCGCTGAACCAGGAAAAGTGTACAAGAGTCATTGTACGTTCGAAGCGTGGAACAGATACGCCAGGAGAGGAACCATGAAAAAAATAGCGGAGATAAGGGAAGAGTTCGCGCATGCTTCGGAGGCGGAGCTGACGCGGCTCTTTGCGCAGTATGAGATGGATGAGCGGGCCGGTGTACGCGCGGTGATCGCTTCGTGCCATAAGAAGCTTGAAAAGCTGGAGAAGGAGCGCGAACGGCTGGAGACGATGCGGATCTATGAGCATCAGTATGAGCAAACAGGGCTGGTCTGCGGGGTTGATGAAGCGGGACGCGGACCATTGGCAGGACCGGTTGTTGCAGGTGCAGTGATCTTACCGGTGAACTGTGAAATCCTCTATCTGAATGATTCAAAGCAGCTCTCCGAAAAGCGCCGGGAGGAGCTGTACGATGAGATACGGGAAAAGGCAGTTGCCTGTGGTGTTGGCATTGTAGGGCCAGAGCGGATTGATGAGATTAATATTTTGCAGGCTACCTATGAAGCGATGCGGGAGGCAATCGCAGCACTTAACCCGCAGCCGGACGTGTTGCTGAATGACGCAGTGCGCATTCCCGGAATCGCTCTCCGGCAGGTGCCGATCATCGGCGGGGATGCGAAAAGTCTCTCTATTGCGGCAGCCAGCGTGCTGGCGAAGGTGACGAGGGACCGGATGATGCGGGAATACGACCGGGAAATGCCGGAATATGGCTTTGCGGCGCACAAAGGCTATGGTTCCGCAGCGCATTTTGAGGCGATCCGAAAATACGGGTTGTCCCCGATTCACCGCCGGAGCTTTTTGAAAAAAATGGAGGAACTGTGAATCCCACGGCGGTACGGTGCCGTCAAAAATCGTTGCAGATGAAAAGCATCAAGACCAGCATGGCCGTGAGCAGTAACCGTGCAGCAGTGCGGGTGCTGCGTGAGAGGAATGTCCTGGGGAGAGAGCCGGGAAAAGGAAGCATGAATAAGAGAAGACTGGGCGCTGTGTATGAGCAGGCAGCAGCTGAGTTTCTGCGAGAACAGGGATATAGCGTTCTGGAAAGCAATTACCGGTGTCGGCAGGGAGAGATCGATCTGGTGGCGCGCGAAGGACGATATCTGGTGTTTGTGGAGGTAAAGTACCGAAAAAACAGCCGGTTTGGAGAAGGCGAATATGCAGTGGATGCACGGAAGCAGAAGCGCATCAGCCAGGCTGCGCGGTGGTATCTTGTCGTACACAAGATGCCGGAGGATACCGCTTGCAGATTTGATGTCGTGGCAATCGCAGGGCAGGACATTACGCTGATCCGGGATGCGTTTGAATTTGCAGGAACTGCCGGGCTTTACTGATGTTTTGGACTTGGAAAGGGAGGGCCGGCAAAATTCCGCCGGATTTTCAGCCGGCAATGGGTTTTGCGGAATAGGAATGGGCTTGGACACTCGGCGCCTGGGAGCCGTTGGCAGGGAAAGACCGCAGCAGGAGGCGGCTGTGCGGGCAGCGCGGGGATGATATGCTGACTGATGATGGTGTAAGAGAGGAGGAGGGAAAGGGATGAAACGGAAGCATCCGGGGAGAGCGTGTATGAGAGAACACCTGGAACACGGGGTTCTCTATTTTTCGTTTCCGCTGCTTGATGAGATGGCCGGGACGTTTGTACATGGGTTCAGCAGCCGCGTCGGCGGCGTAAGTGAGCGTGAGCTTGCTGCGATGAACCTGAGCTTTAGCAGGGGGGACGACCCGGAACGCGTCAGAACGAATTTTCGCAGAATGGCAGATGCGGTCGGATTTGATGTGGAAAAGATGGTATTCTCCTATCAGACCCATACCAATCATGTGCGTGTCGTGACAGAGGAGGATTGCGGCAAGGGATATCTCAGGGAGAGAGATTATCAGGATGTGGACGGCATGGTGACGGATGTGCCAGGGCTGGTTCTCGTGACATTTTACGCAGACTGTGTGCCGTTGTTCTTTGTGGATCCGGTTCACCGTGCAGTCGGACTGTCACATTCCGGCTGGCGCGGAACGGTCAGTGATATTGCGGGGGAAACTGTGCACCGGATGGCCAAGCAGTATGGTACAAGACCGGAAGAGCTGCTGACCGCAATCGGCCCCTCGATCTGCCAGGACTGCTATGAAGTCAGCGAGGATGTCATCGGGCAGGTGCGCCTTGCCTATGAAGAACCACTGTGGCCACAGCTGTTCACGGAGAAAGGAAATGGAAAATACCAGCTGAATCTCTGGGAAGCCTGCCGCCAGAATTTGCTGCGGGCGGGCGTTGCGCCGGAGCACATCCAGGTGACAGATCTGTGTACCTGCTGCAATCCGGATATTTTCTTTTCACACCGTGCCTCCCATGGGAAGCGCGGCAACCTTGCCGCCTTCCTTGGCGTGCGGTGAGAGTATGTTACTGTTCGTTATTGTTCATGCATCCACTGTTCCGCGAGGCGTTTTCGTGCGAATGCACGAAAATCCCGAGGGTAGGTTTCCCTGACATTTTTCCCTAGAATTCTTGACGAGTTTTTTACAAGATGATATGATAAAAGAAGCAAAGTAAAAGAAACGAAGCAACGCCAAAGAAAAAGACCGGAGGATTTCATACATGTCTGACTATAATAATCTGGAACATATTCTTCCCGTTGGTCCGCTGAAAATCGCGGCGCTGGAAGGCTGCCGCTCCTTTGGAGAAAAGGTAGACCGCTACCTGGTGCAGACACGGCAGGAGGAAGCAGAGAAGTCGCCCGAGATTGCCCTGCTGCCCGGCTATATAGAGCCGTCCTATCTGCTGGACTGCAAATGCCCGCGCTTTGGTTCCGGCGAAGGCAAAGGCCAGATCCATGACTCTGTGCGCGGCGCAGATCTCTATATCCTGGTAGATGTATGCAATTACAGCCTTACTTATACCGTTTGCGGACATGAGAACCATATGTCCCCGGACAATCATTTTCAGGATCTGAAGCGCATTATTTCCGCTGCTACCGGAAAAGCAAAGCGGATCAATGTCGTGATGCCGTTCCTCTACGAAGGAAGACAGCACAAGCGCACCAAGAGGGAATCCCTGGACTGCTCGCTGGCTTTGCAGGAGCTGGTAGACATGGGGGTTTCCAATATTATTACCTTTGATGCGCATGATCCACGCGTACAGAATGCAATTCCCTTGAGCGGGTTTGACTCTTTTATGGCGACCTACCAGTTTCTGCAGGCTCTGGTTGATACCGTAGAGGACTTCCAGATTGACAATGATCATCTGATGGTCATCAGTCCCGACGAGGGTGCGATGAGCCGCGCGGTCTATTTTTCGAGCATTCTCGGCGTGGATATGGGAATGTTTTACAAACGACGTGATTACTCAACTGTTGAGAATGGGCGCAATCCAATTGTTGCGCATGAGTTTCTTGGGGATTCCGTTTATGGGAAGGACGCCATCATTGTAGATGACATGATTTCTTCCGGTGACAGCATGCTGGATGTCGCAAAGAAGATTAAGGAGCGCGGAGCGAAGCGCGTCTTTGTGTGTACGACGTTTGGTCTGTTTACCGACGGATTTTCCCGCTTTGACAAGGCCTATGCGGACGGCGACATCACGAAGGTGGTCACGACGAATCTGAATTACCGGCCTGCGGAGCTGTTTACAAAGCCGTACTATGCGGAGGCGGACATGACCCGGTTCCTGTCGATGATCATCGAGCATCTGAACCATGATGTGACCTTGAGCAAGCTGGAGTCTCCGACTGACAAGATTAATGAGCTGCTGCAGTCGTTAAGGGCGAGACAGCAGCACAGAAGTTAAAGGAATTTTTATGAACAAAAAGAAATCTTTTGAGCATGTAATTCGCAGCGTGCTGCCGGGCAGTATTGCCGAAGAGCTGGAAATAGAGCCTGGCGACACGCTGCTTTCCGTAAATGATCACGAAATTGAGGATATCTTTGATTACCACTATTATACGAATGAAGAATATCTGACGGTGCTGATACGCAAGGCGGACGGCGAGGAATGGGAGCTGGAGATAGAAAAAGAGTTCGAGGAGGATCTCGGGATCGAATTCGGAAGTTCCCTGATGGATGAATACCGTTCCTGCCGGAATCACTGCATCTTTTGTTTTATCGACCAGATGCCAAAGGGGATGCGCGACACTCTGTATTTTAAGGATGACGACTCGCGTCTTTCTTTTTTGCAGGGAAATTATGTGACGCTGACGAATATGAGCGATCATGATATCGAGCGGATTATCCGTTATCACCTGGAGCCGATCAATATTTCTTTTCAGACGACGAATCCGGAGCTTCGTTGCAAAATGCTGCGGAACCGGTTTGCGGGGAATATTTTCACTAAGGTTCGCGCGCTGGCGGATGCGGGGATTGAGCTGAACGGGCAGATCGTGCTGTGCAAGGGGATCAACGACGGAGAAGAGCTGGAACGCTCGATCCGTGATTTGACGGCCTATCTTCCGAGCCTGCGCAGTGTTTCTGTCGTGCCGGTTGGACTATCAAAATTCCGGGACGGACTTTACCCGCTGGAGGCGTTCACCGCAGAGGATGCGGGAGCAGTCATTGATCAGATCGAAGCCTGGCAGGAGAAGCTCTATCCCGGATATGGAATCCATTTCATCCACGCATCGGATGAATGGTATTTGCTGGCAGGGCGTCCGCTGCCGGAGGAAGAGCGGTACGATGGGTATCTGCAGCTGGAAAATGGAGTCGGAATGCTGCGCCTTCTGATGGAGGAGTCCGCAAGTGCCCTGCACGGGCTTGCTGTGGATGATGTTTCCCTGTGCGGCCGGCGTGTCTCGATCGCGACCGGGCGGCTTGCCGCGCCATTTATACGGGAGATTACCGGATCGATTTCTCATACATTTCCTCAAATACAAGTGGAAGTGTACCCGATCCGGAATGATTTTTTTGGAGAATCGATCACGGTTTCTGGCCTGATCACTGGTCAGGATCTGATCTGTCAGCTCAAAGACTGTGATCTGGGTGACGAACTGCTGCTTCCCTGCAACATGCTGCGCAGCGGAGAACAGGTCTTTCTGGATGATCTTACGGTGGCGGATGCGGAAAGGGCTTTACAAACAAAAATTCGTGTTGTAGAATCAGGCGGGCAGGAGTTCGTCCGTGCTGTGACCGGGACTCTGTCTTAAAATCAGAGCCAAGCAGCATTTTTACAGTAAAGGAGGAGGCAGATGAGCAGACCAATCGTAGCGATTGTAGGAAGACCAAATGTAGGAAAATCGACCCTGTTCAATGCTCTTGCAGGTGAAAATATATCCATTGTAAAAAATACGCCGGGGGTGACGAGAGACCGGATTTACGCAGACGCGGAATGGCTGAATGTGGGCTTTACGCTGATCGATACCGGAGGAATTGAGCCGGACAGCAGCGATGTCATTTTGTCACAGATGCGTGATCAGGCCCAGATCGCGATCGATACGGCGGATGTGATTGTGTTTATGGTGGACTGCAAGCAGGGGCTGGTGGACGCAGACGCGAAGGTGGCAGACATGCTGCGCCGTTCGCATAAGCCGGTGGTTCTTGCGGTCAACAAGACCGACAATTTTGAGAAGAGCATGCCGGACGTCTATGAGTTTTACAACCTCGGAATCGGCGATCCGTATCCGATTTCTGCGAGCAACAAGCTGGGAATGGGCGAAATGCTGGACCACGTCATTGAGTGCTTCGGCGAGGACATTGGGGAAGAGGCGGAGGATGAGCGCCCCCGTGTTGCGGTAGTCGGCAAGCCAAACGTCGGAAAGTCCTCTCTGATCAATAAAATTCTGGGGGAGAACCGGCTGATCGTCTCGGACATCGCCGGTACAACACGCGATGCTGTTGACACGGCGGTAAAGTGGAACGGGCATGAGTATGTGTTCATTGACACGGCAGGGCTGCGCCGCAAGAGCAAAATCAAGGAAGAACTGGAGCGCTACAGCATCATACGGACGGTGACAGCTGTTGAGCGCGCGGACGTTGTGGTGCTGCTCATCGACGCGGTGGAAGGCGTGACCGAACAGGACGCGAAGATTGCAGGAATCGCGCATGAGCGCGGGAAGGGCATCATCATTGCAGTCAACAAGTGGGATGCAATTGAAAAGGATGACAAGACGATTTACAAATATACGCAGGAGGTGCGCAGGATTCTCTCCTTTATGCCCTATGCGGAAATTCTCTTTATCTCGGCGGAGACCGGGCAGCGGGTAAGCCGTCTGTTCGAAACCATTGATATGGTGCTTGCGAACCAGTCCATGCGGGTGGCGACCGGGGTGCTCAATGAGATTCTTACGGAGGCCGTTGCGCTGCAGCAGCCGCCGACGGATAAGGGCAAGCGGCTTCGGTTGTTCTATATCACGCAGGTTGCGGTGAAACCGCCTACCTTTGTGATTTTTGTCAACGACAAGGAACTGATGCATTTTTCTTACACACGTTATCTGGAAAATAAGATCCGTGATACGTTCGGATTCCGGGGAACGTCGCTGAAGTTCCTCATTCGTGAGCGGAAAGAAAAAGAGAATTGACGGGGAAAAGGACATGGAACGTATCATATGTATTTTGATTGGATATGGGTTCGGGCTGTTTCAGACCGGCTATCTCTATGGAAAGCTTCATGGAATTGACATACGCAAATGCGGGAGCGGCAATGCCGGGACGACGAATATGCTGCGCACACTGGGAAAAAAGGCCGGTATTATCACGCTGCTCGGAGATGCATTCAAATGCGTATTTGCCGTACTGTTTGTGAAGCTTTTATTTCGTGAACGATATGAGGATATTTTACCATTGCTGGCAGTCTATACAGCTGCCGGAGTCATTTTAGGACACAATTTTCCGTTTTATATGAATTTTAAAGGCGGCAAGGGGATCGCTGCGACGGCGGGACTGATTCTTTCTATGGGCTGGCAGATGACGCTGATCGACATCGTGGTGTTCGGGCTTACGGTGCTGCTGACCCATTATGTGTCGCTTGGCTCTCTTCTGGTTTATGTCAGCCTGATAATACAGATGGTCTTTTTCGGACAGCGCGGCATGTTTGGCATGGCACAGCGGGATCTGAATGAAATGTATGTGGTGATTGTCTGCCTGGCTGTTCTGGCGTTTTGGATGCACCGGGCAAATATCAACCGCCTGCTGCACGGACAGGAGCGGAAGACGTATCTGTCAAAGCGAAGCTGACAGCCCTCACAGTTTGGCAGCCTCTGTTCTGATCCGGATAAGCTGGAACTTAAATTTTGCTGTTTTGCGCAAGATTTTGTTTGTAGGCGTCGAAAGGTAAGACTCAGCTGCACAGAACAATCGCAGCAGAGCAGAAAGGAAGAGCAAGGTCATGGAATCAATCGGTGTACTTGGAGCTGGAAGCTGGGGGACGGCGCTCGCCATCCTTCTGAGTGAAAATGGAAATGCAGTGACACTTTGGTCGCACCGCGAAGAAGGGGCCAGGCGCATCCGGGAAAAGCGCCAGATTGACAGCCTGCCCGGCGTGACGATTCCGGAGGCAGTCTGTGTGACTTCAGATCTTTCGGAGGCTGTGTGCGGGAAACAGGTGCTGGTAGCGGCCGTGCCATCGAGCCATATCCGCGAGACGGCAGAGAGGGTTGCACCCCTTGCTGCACCTGGAACGATTGTGGTCAGTGCGGCGAAGGGAATTGAAGAAAAGACTCTATATACAATGACTGACATTTTGGAACAGGTGATTCCGCAGGCGGAAGCGGCAGTGCTCTCCGGGCCGAGCCACGCGGAAGAGGTAGCCAGGCTGCTGCCGACGACCTGCGTCATTGGCGCGCACAGGGAAGAGACGGCACGGTATCTGCAGCGGCTTTTTATGAGCCGGATGTTCCGGGTCTATATCAGCGCAGACATGCTTGGCATCGAGCTTGGCGGCGCACTGAAAAATGTCATTGCGCTTGCCGCCGGCATAGCGGACGGCATGGGCTACGGAGACAATGCAAAGGCAGCGCTGATTACACGCGGAATTGTGGAAATCAGCCGCCTTGGGATCAAGCTTGGAGGCAGAAGAGAGACCTTCTCCGGGCTGACCGGGGTCGGAGACCTGATCGTGACCTGTGCAAGTATGCACAGCCGCAATCGCCGGGCGGGCATCCTGCTCGGACAGGGGCGCACCATGGAAGAGGCAATGCAGGAAGTGCAGATGGTGGTCGAGGGAGTATACTCTGCCAGGGCAGCTATGGAGCTTGCCGCAAAGTGCGGGGTCGAACTTCCGATTATCGAGCAGGTCAATCATGTCCTGTTTGACGGCAAGGATCCGAAGAAGGCCGTCAGCGAGCTGATGCTGCGGGATTCGAAGACGGAGGATTCCCTGATCCCGTGGTAGAAATGATCAATTAGTCATACTCCTCGTCCGGGACACGTGAATCGTAACGATATGTTTGCTACGTTTTAAAAAAAGTACAACGTTTCAGTTGTGGTAGGACAGTTTTTATGTTATAATCACTAAGAAGTCAGAGTATGCTCAGAAATGTCAAAAAATTAACAAACATTTCTGAGGAAAAGAAAGGAGAACCACAATGCATCTGATTCACGATGAAAATGGAAATCCGGTTCCTCACGGACACGATGCAGCTCATGGGCATGATCACGCGCACAGCCATGAAGGATGTGACGCATCTGCATGCGGCAGCTGCAGTTCCGATTGCGGAGCAGATAAGACAGCAGCGCTGCTGGATTACATGCTGAAGCACAATGAGCACCATGCTGCGGAGCTGGACCAGGTGGCAGATAAGCTGCGTGCGGAAGGCCGTGAGGCAGCCGCGGAGCAAATCCGGAAAGCGGTCGATGAATTCAAGAAGGGCAACCTCTATCTGAGCCTTGCGCTTGCTGCTGTCAAGGAGCCTTAAGGAACCGGTATAGATAGGAGGTGGACAGGATGTGCCTGTCAACTGTATATAAGACAAGCGAGCCAGACAGCATTATCATGGAATTTGTCAGTAAGATTGAGGTAGAAGGCAATCAGATTACCCTGACGGACGTGATCGGAGATACAAGAGTGGTCGAAGGTGCGATCCGGATGGTAGATCTGACCGGCGGTGTCGTAAAGATCGATTGCTGAGCTGCCTATATTCAGAAATACTCACGGTGGAAAGGGGCAAAACATGTCACACGTAATAGCAATAGCAGGAAAAGGCGGCGTGGGAAAGACTACGTTGTCCGGTATGCTGATTCAGACCATGTGCCAGATGGGGAAGACTCCGATTCTGGCGGTCGATGCGGATGCAAATTCCAATCTGAACGAGGTGCTTGGCGTTGAGGTTGAGATGACGCTGGGCGAAGTGAGGGAACAGATCGAGCGGGCAGATGTCAGCAAGGAGAACCCGATTCCCGCCGGAATGTCCAGATCGGATTACGCCGAGATTATGTTTCAGCGCTGCCTGAACGAGGATGACGATTTCGATCTTCTTGTGATGGGACGCACGCAGGGCAAAGGCTGTTACTGTTATGTAAATGGACTTCTTCAGTCCCAGATGCAGAAGCTGCTGCCAAACTATAAATACATGGTGGTGGATAATGAAGCCGGCATGGAGCACATCAGCAGAGGAATTCTGCCGAAGGTTGATACGATAATTCTTGTGAGCGACTGCTCACGCCGCGGCGTACAGGCAGCGGGAAGGATTGCTGAGCTGGCAAAGGAGTGCTGTCTGAATCCGGAGACAATGGGATTGATTGTAAACCGTGCGCCGGGTGGGAAGTTGAATGCGGGTACGCTGGAGGAAATCGAGCGCCAGGGGCTGACTCTGCTTGGCGTTGTGCCGCATGATGATCAGGTATATGAGTACGACTGTGACGGGAAACCGACGGTAGAGCTTCCGGAGGATTCACCGGTGCGGTTGGCACTAAATGAGATCATTCAAAAATTGAATATAAAGTAACTGCTTTATCCAGATAGGGCGTTGCTTTATTTACAGCCGTCTGGCTTATTTTGCCTAAGAAGCCGGGTGGGTGTGATATATCATTTTAAGAACCAAGGAGGTCAATAATGGGAGACTTTAAGTTAACAACAGTAGAAGAGTTCGAGGCTGCTACCGAACGTCTTCTCGAAACGGGCAAGAAGGTAGGAGCTGATGGCTGGCAGTACCGTGTGAAGAACCAGACTCCGCACTGTAAGTTCGGTGAGCAGGGCGTCTGCTGCCGTATCTGTGCAATGGGTCCGTGCCGTATCACACCGAAGGCACCGAGAGGTATCTGCGGCTGTGATATTCATGGTATCGTAGCACGTAACTACCTGAAATTTACGGCAGGCGGCTCCGCGACACACTCTGATCATGGCCGTGAGATCTGCCATACACTGTACTGCACCGATCCGAACGGCGCTTACAAGGTAAAGGATCCGGAGAAGCTGATCCGCATCGCGAAGGAGTGGGGCGTAGAGACCGAGGGCAAGGATATCTATGATCTGGCACATGAGATGGCAGTGCTGGCACTCGGCGAGTACGGCAAGGTATTCGGCTATCAGAACTTCCTGAAGAGAGCGCCGAAGCACACACAGGAGCTGTGGGAGAAGCAGGAGATTGCACCGCGTGCGATCGACCGTGAGGTATCCTGTTCCTTACATATGACTCATATGGGATGTTCCTCCCTTCCGGAGGCACTGATCCGTCAGTCCCTGCGTTCCGGTCTTTCCGATGGATGGGGCGGTTCCATGGCTGGTACAGAGTTCTCGGATGTTCTGTTCGGCACGCCGAAGCCAATCGAGACGGAAGCAAACCTTGGCGTTATGAACGCTGACAATGTAAATATTGTAGTACACGGACATGATCCGTCACTTTCCGAGATGATCTGTGAGTATGCAGATGATCCGGAGATGATCGCTTACGCAAAGGAAAAGGGCGCGAAGGGCATCACGATTTCTGGTGTCTGCTGTACCTCCAATGAGGTTGCAATGCGCCGTGGTATCCCGATGGCAGGTAACTTCCTGCAGCAGGAGAACGTAGTGCTGACCGGCGCCTGCGAGCTGATCGTCGTAGACGTGCAGTGTATCTTCCCGGCATTAGGGCCTCTGTCCAAGTGCTTCCACACAAAGTTTGTGACGACTTCCCCGGTTGCACAGATGCCGGATTCTGATTTCATCCGTTTCAGACCGGAGAATGCGGCAGAGAACGCAAAGACGATTGTTAAGATGGCAATCGACAATTTCCAGAACCGTAAGCCGGAGCTGGTACATATTCCGCAGCTGAAGCAGAAAGCAACGGTTGGTTATTCCGTAGAAGCGATCAAGAAGCAGCTGGATACGGTTGCAAACTCTCAGGTAGATGAGTTTGGCACCACAAAGCCGCTGATCGAGTGCATTACATCCGGTGTTCTCCGCGGTGCAGTTGCTATGGTAGGCTGCAACAACCCGAAGGTACGTCCGGATACCGCACACATCGAGCTGATGAAGAAGCTGATCGCAAATGATATTATCATCGTGGCTTCCGGCTGTTCCGCGCAGGCTGCTGCAAAGGCCGGACTGATGGATAAGCGCGCGAAGGATCTTTGCGGCGCTGGCCTGAAGAGAGTCTGTGAGCTGGCTGACATTCCGCCTGTTCTGCATATGGGTTCCTGCGTAGACATCAGCCGTATGATGGTGCTGGTAGCAGAGCTTGCAAAGGATTCCGGACTGAACATTTCCCAGCTTCCGGTCGTAGGCTGCGCACCGGAGTGGATGTCTGAGAAGGCTGTTTCCATCGGTAACTACGTCGTAGCAACCGGTCTGGACACGTTCCTTGGCGTAGATCCGTATGTAAGCGGTTCCGACAAGGTGAGCGAGCTGCTGACCAGCGGCATCCGTGACTGGGTAGAGGCTGCTTATACAGTAGAAAAGGATATCGACAAGCTCGGCGATAAGATGATCGAGTGCATTGAGGCGAAGAGAGCGGCGATCGGTATCTGATCAATAAAAATAAGACCGGATGCATGTATTTCATGCGTCCGGTGACAGAAAACCAGAGGTGATAGAATCTATGAAGATTGCAGTTACCGGAAAAGGCGGTGTGGGAAAAACTACCTTTGCGGCGACGCTTGCGAGATTGTATGCGGATGAAGGACATCCGGTGCTTGCAGCGGATGCGGATCCTGATGCGAATCTCGGGCTTGCGCTTGGATTTTCAGAGGAGGAACTGGATACGATTGTCCCGATTTCCAAGATGCGGAAGCTCGTGGAGGAGCGCACCGGCGCGGACGAGTTCAACAAAATTTTCAAGCTGAATCCGAAGGTGGATGACATTCCGGACAAATTTGCGAAGAGCTGCAACGGCGTGCGTCTTCTGGTGCTCGGTACGATTGAGACCGGCGGCAGCGGCTGTGTCTGTCCGGAGCATGTGATGCTGAAGCGCATCATCAATCATCTGATGCTGCATTCCGGGGATGTAGTCATTCTTGACATGGAAGCCGGGCTGGAGCATCTCGGACGCGGCACGACAAGCGGGATGGATGCGTTTATCGTTGTGATCGAGCCGGGAGCGCGCAGTGTCCAGACTTATAAGAATGTGAAGCGTCTGGCGAAGGATCTCGGCGTATCGCAGGTCCTGGTTGTCGCGAACAAGGTGCGGTCTGAGGACGACGAAGCATTTATCCGGTCAAAGATTCCGGAAGAGGATCTTCTTGGATTTATTCATTACAATTCTGAGGTCATTGATGCGGACCGCCAGGGGCAGTCCCCCTATGATTTCAGCGAAAAGCTGATACAGGAAGTACAAAGTATCAAGACAAAAATTGATTGTGTAAAGTGATGATTGGAGGAAAAGAAACATGACTTTATTTGATGTTGTATTCAGTGGAAATGACGCTGTATATGGCCTGACCGAGAATGCGATCAATGAAGCAATCGCAAAGTACGGCGAGGACAAGGCAGTTGCGTTCCCGGATACCGCTTACAGCCTTCCGTGCTACTATGGCGTGACAGGAACTAAGGTTGGAAATCTTGGCGAATTAAAAGCTGCACTTGGCGTAGTTAAGACGCTGATGACCAGAGAGCAGAAGCTGAACGACGCATTTATGTCTGGCGTTGCAACCGCTCTTTGCGCAGAGTTTATTGAAGTACTGAAATATATTGACGGCGCGGCTCCGTATGAGGCTCCGTGCTATGGACATCTGGCAGACGCAGTGATCCGTGAGCTGGGCGTTCCGCTTGTAACAGGCGACATTCCTGGCGTTGCAGTTATCCTTGGCGCAGCTCCGAGCGTAGAGGAAGGCGTTGCTCTGGTAAAGAGCTATCAGTCCCAGGGTATCCTTGTGACGCTGACCGGCGGCATCATTGATCAGCTGGAGGAAGCAGGCTATAAGACCGGCGCAAACGTGCGTGTGATTCCGCTTGGCAAGGATGTAACTTCTGTCATCCATGTGGTATCGGTTGCAATCCGTGCAGCTCTGATCTTCGGTAATGTGACACCGGGCGACGCAGGCGCACTGATGGAGTACACGATGAAGCGTGTACCGGCGTTTGTCAACGCATTCGCTCCGCTGGATCCGGTAATTGTCGCTTGCGGCGCAGGCGCAATTGCACTCGGCTTCCCGGTAGTTACGAATGAAGATACCTTCAAGGTACCGAAGAGCCTGATCAATCAGCCGGATGTTTCCAAGTTCAACGCTACCTCTCTCGAGGCAAGAGACATCAAGATTAAGATTACTAATATCGATATCCCGGTAGCTTACGCGTCTGCGTTCGAGGGCGAGATCATCCGCCGTAAGGATATGCAGGTAGAATTCGACGGTTCCCGTGTGGACTGCTTCGAGCTGGTACAGACGAAGGAAATGAGCGAGATCGAGGATCACAAGATTGAGCTGATCGGACCGGATATTGATACGTTTGAAGTAGGCTCCAAGCACTCCCTTGCGTACATCGTTGAGGTGGCAGGCAAGAGCATGCAGGCGGACTTTGAGCCGGTTATCGAGCGTAAGTTCCACTCCTACCTGAACTGTGTCGAGGGTGCATACCATACCGGACAGCGTGATATGTTCCGTATCCGTATCGGCAAGGAGACATTTGCAGCAGGCTTCCGTGCAAAGCACATCGGTGAGATTCTGTACGCAAAGGTAAAGAGTGAGTTCGCGGCTGTAGTTGATAAGTGCCAGGTGAAGATCATTACGGATCCGGAGCTCTGCACAAAGCTGCGTCATGAGCTCGCAATTCCGGTATTCGACAAGCGTGATGAGCGTCTGCTTACGCTGACCGATGAGAGCGTAGATGTATACTACAGCTGCATCATGTGCCAGGCATTCTCCCCGAGCCACGTCTGCGTGGTTACTCCGGAGCGTCTTGGTCTGTGCGGCGCCGTTTCATGGCTGGATGCAAAGGCGACCAACGAGCTGGATCCGCAGGGTCCGTGCCAGGTGATCACCAAGGAGAGACCGATCGACGAGAGAATCGGTGAGTACGAGGATGTCAATGAGGCGGTTAACAAGTTCTCCCAGGGTGCTCTGGATGATGTATCCCTGTATTCCATCATTGAGAAGCCGATGACGAGCTGCGGCTGCTTCGAGTGTATCTGCGGTATCGAGCCGCTGTCCAACGGCGTCTGCATCGCGAACCGTGAGTACGCAGGCATGACCCCGATTGGAATGACCTTCTCCGAGCTCGCATCCATGACCGGCGGCGGTGTTCAGACTCCGGGCTTTATGGGCCACGGCAAGCACTTTATCGCTTCCAAGAAGTTCATGAAGGCAGAGGGCGGCGTTGCACGTATCGTCTGGATGCCGAAGGAACTGAAGGACCAGGTAGCAGAGCGTCTGAATGCAACGGCGAAGGAGCTGTACGGAATCGAGAACTTCAGCGATATGATCGGTGATGAGACCGTAGCAGAGGATCCGGAGACCTTGCTTGCGTTCCTTGAGGAGAAGGGCCATCCGGCGCTTACCATGGAACCGATGATGTAATTTCATTGATCTATTTAGCGCAGCAGACACCTGACACAGGCGGAGCAAATTTATTTGTGACCGGCTGTGCCGGGTGTTGTGGATGAGCAGATTGTCCACCTGGCTGCGGATACATAACTTTTGGCGGATATCGGACTTATTCTCCGATATAAGATATACGCCTGTTTTTCAGGCACACCATTATGGTGGCAGCTCTGGTTTTGCATGTGGCGGAATGCGGACCCTGGCATTCGGCTGTCGTAAGACAGTCTGTATCTCAGGTACTGCTCATGCAACCGGACTGTTCGTTTATCAATTATCCAAGCCGGTCCGGCAGTCTCATGCCGCGTCCGGTATGCAAACACAAGGAGGTAACCAAACAATGCCGTTTACTGCAAAATCAGGAAAATTCAGTGCCAGCATCAACACACTGACGATGGGCACTGGCGAGAAAGCAATCGTTCTTGGCGGAGAGAATGTATTTCCATTTTATACCTTTGACGCGCCGATTGCGAATGCGCCCAAGGTAGGAATTGAAATCACCGACGGTGGTCTGGAAGCGGAGCCGGATTGCGTCAAGAAGTATTATGAGGGATGTACCACAGTTGCCGATATGGCGAAGAAAGCTGCAACTTTCGAGGGCGTGGACTTCCTGAGCCTCCATCTGGAGGGCGGAGACCCGAATGGAGAGAACAAACCGACAGAGGATCTGATCAAGATCGTGAAAGAGGTAGCGGATGCGGTAGATCTGCCGATCGTGATCAGTGGATGTAAGAATGTCGAGAAGGATGCTGAGATTTTTGCAAAGGCATCGGAAGTACTCGATGGAAGAAATGCTGTAATGCTTGCAGCAAAGGAAGAGAACTATAAGAATGTCGGAGCTTCGGCCGGCCTTGCTTACAAGCAGGTGGTTGGCGCTGAGTCCGCAGATGATATCAACCTTGCAAAGCAGCTGAATGTACTGCTCACACAGCTTGGCGTTGATGCAAAATCAATCGTGATGAATGTCGGAACCGCAGCAGCAGGCTACGGCTACGAGTATGTGGTATCTACGATGGATCGTATCAAGGCAGCTGCGCTGCAGCAGGGCGACGCTACGCTGCAGATGCCGATTATTACTCCGGTCGCAACAGAGACATGGGGCATCAAGGAATCGGTTGCTACAGAAGAGGATATGCCGGAATGGGGCGACCAGGAAGCACGTGGAATTGATATGGAAGTAGAAACTGCAGCAGCAGACCTTGCTTCCGGATCCAACGCAGTTATCCTGAAGCACCCGGAGTCGGTAGCTACGATCGCGAAGATGATCAAGGCACTGATCTAATGGTATCGCATGTAGCTAAGAGAAGGAGGAAAAATTACAATGGCATTAAAAGGTCTTGATATCTTTAAATTATCACCGAAGAAGAACTGCAAGGAGTGCGGTTCTCCGACATGTATGGCGTTCTCTATGAAGGTCGCACAGGGCGCAGTCAGCATCGATGCGTGCCCGTATTTCTCAGAAGATGCAAAGGCGGCGATGAGCGAGGCGACCGCTCCGCCAATGAAGACGATCAAGGTTGGCGCAGGCGAGCAGGAGATGACGCTCGGCGGCGAGACGGTTCTGTTCCGTCATGAGAAGACATTTGTGAACAAGACAAGATATGCGGTAGATATCTGCAGCTGCATGGATGATGCAACGATCGATGCGAAGGTAGCAGAGCTGAAGCATGTCGATTATGAGCGTATCGGTGAGCGCATGTATGTAGAGATGATCGATGTAGAGTTCGATCCGGCAAGCGGCGCAGACCGTTATGCAGAGGTAGTGAAGAAGGTAGCTGGCGAGGGCAGAGTCCTGATTCTGGATTGCCAGGATGTGGATGCGGCAAAGGCAGCGCTCGAGGTATGCAAGGAGACGAAGCCGATTCTGAATGGTGCGAACGCTCAGAACTATAAGGAAATGAATGACCTTGCAACGGCGGCTGGCGTTGTACTTGGCGTCCATGGCGCGGACGAGAACGAGCTGTATGATACACTGGCAGCGCTGGAGAAGCTTGGCAATAAGAACCTTGTGTTCAATGCGTGCACCTCCTCTGTGAAGGCTGCGTTTGCATCGGCAGTACAGTTCCGTAAGGCAGCGATCAAGGACAGCAACCGTACCTGCGGTTATCCGTCGATCGTCAATGTATCGAAGCTGGCAAAGGGCGATTCCCATATGCAGGCTGCGCTTCTTTCCCTGTTTACCGTAAAGTATGGTTCCATCGTAGTAGCAGAGAAGATCGGCTACGCAGAGGCACTTCCGCTCTACGGCCTGAGACAGAATGTATTTACGGACCCGCAGAAGCCGATGAAGGTGGAGCCGGGTATCTACCCGATCAACGGCGGCGATGAGAATTCGATCTGCCTGACAACGGTAGACTTCGCACTGACCTACTTTGTTGTATCCGGTGAGCTGGAGCGTTCCGGCGTACCGTGCAACCTGATCATCAACGATGCAGGCGGACTTTCCGTTCTGACATCCTGGGCAGCAGGAAAGTTCTCCTCCAGCTCCATCGCGAAGTTCTTCCAGGAGCAGGATGTCGAGGGCAAGATCAAGTGCCGTAAGCTCTGCATCCCGGGTAAGGTTGCAGTCCTCAAGGGCGAGCTGGAAGCGAAGATGCCGGGCTGGGAGATCATCGTAGCTCCGAGAGAGGCGGTACAGCTGGTGAAGTTCCTTAAGGATATGCAGTAAAGCTTTACAGTTCCGCACATCATTTGCAACAGAATTTCTCTACGCTGCATAGGATGGGCGTGCGGATCTGGTAACTGATAACAACAGGTCTGCGCTTTCATGGTGATTTGCATTGCTGTGGAAGCCAGACTCAGGAAAATAAAAAGGAGAATACGACAATGGGAAAATTTGTAGTAATTGGTGAGAGACTTTCCACCACAGCTCCAATCATCAACAAGGCTTTCACAGAGCGTGACCCTGAGCCGGTACTGAAGAGAGCAGAGCAGCAGCTGAAGGCTGGCGCTACCTATCTGGATGTCAATATCGGACCGGCAGAGAGCGACGGCGAGGATCTGATGAAGTGGGCAGTTCAGCTTCTCCAGAGCCATTTTGACAATGTTCCGCTGGCACTTGATACCGCGAACAAGAAGGCAATCGAGGCTGGTATTTCTGTTTACAATCGTGCAAAGGGTAAGCCGATCGTCAACTCTGCAGATGCTGCAGGCCGTATCGAGTACCTGGATCTTGCTGCAGCAAATGATGCGATCTGCATCGCACTGTGCAACGGCGAAGGAATCGCAAAGGACAATGACGAGCGTATGATGTACTGCCAGACGCTTCTTGAGAGAGGTATGGAGCATGGTATGGAAGCAGAGGACATCTGGTTCGATCCGCTCTTCCTGGTTGTAAAGGGCATGCAGGACAAGCAGATGCAGATTCTTGAGTGCATCAAGATGTTCAGCGACATGGGTCTGAACTCTACCGGTGGCCTTTCCAACAACTCCAACGGTATGCCGAAGGCGATCCGTCCGATCATGGATTCCGCACTGGTAGCTATGGCTATGATGCAGGGCCTTACCTCCGCAATCGTGAACCCGAACGATCTCCGTCTGATGGAGACGATCAAGTCCTGTGACGTATTCAAGGGCAATACGCTGTACGCGGATTCTTATCTGGAGATCTGATTATCATGATACCAGGGTCAAAAGGTCAGCATCCATGTCGTGTCTGCACGTCAGTAAGGGAATGACTTTTTGACCTGTCTGGCAACCTTTGACTTCAGTATTGTATTAAATTGATTCAAGGGTTGCAGCTCAGCCACATACAGAAGCTGCGCAGCAGCGAATCGCTTACGTAGCAGACACGTCTGCGGTATGCATGACACTGGCTGAACGATCCTATTTACGGCCTGCGCTGCAGTAGTATGCTGAATGACTGTGCTTGCATATAGAAGGCGGCATACCGCTGTTCAGCGATTTCTGAAGCTGCGAAGATATGGGTATTTTTAATAGTATTCAGCAGCCGATGGCAAACATGGTTCGATAACAGGGGCTGCAAAGCGGCTCCTGTTTGTGCTACTTTCTAACAGTTCAGATAACTGTTCTATGTCCTTTTCAGCATTTACAAATGAAATCTTGCGCAAAATGGCAAAATTGGAGTTCCGGTTTATCCGGGGCAGGGGAGGACGGACAGTTACCAGTACCATACCATCCTGCAGAGGATGGCGGTTACAGGAAAGGATCATTATGTATAAGGTAACATTTTGGTTTGAAAACGGCGACGCTGTCGAAGCATTTGCTGCGGAGGGAGAGAATCTCCTGGAGGTAGCGCGGAAAACGAATGTAGCGATCGACGCGCCTTGTTCCGGAAATGCAGCCTGCGGAAAATGTAGAGTAAAATTGCTTGGTGGAGTGCTCGATTCCAAGAAGACACTCCACATTACAGACGAAGAGTATGCACAGGGCTGGAGGCTGTCCTGTGTCAGCAAAGTCATTGCGGATGCGGAGATAGAAGTACCGGACATCGCTTCTGCATACAAGAGCAGAATGAAGGTGGCGGACCTGGATTCTGCGAAGGAAATTGAGATTTTTGAAAAGACAAAGGCAGATGTGGCAGCTGCCGGGATTTTGTTTGGGAATGATCTTGAGGTTGTACGTGTCACGATGCATGCGCCGACCCTGGATGACACCATGCCGGATCTGGAGCGTCTGACCTGGGCGGCAGAGGAGGTCTGCGGCACGGAGCATGTCAAAATTCCGTTTGTCGTTATGAAGCATATGGCGGAGACGCTGCGGAAGTATGAGTTTGATGTGCAGCTCGTGATTCGGAGAAATGGAGACAAGGTTGAGGTGCTGGATATCCGCGGGCCGGAAGAAGAAGTAAAGATTTGCGGGCTCGCTGTCGATATTGGGACGACGTCGGTTGCGGCGCTGATCGTTGATATGAGGACCGGGGCGATTCTCGCCAAGGCATCGACCGGAAACGGGCAGATCCGTTACGGAGCGGATGTCATCAACCGGATTATCGAATCAGATAAGCCGGGCGGACGGAAAAAGCTTCAGGACGCGATTGTGAAGGAGACCTTAAATCCGCTGATTGCGCAGATGTGTGCGTCTGCAAAGCTCAAGGCATCGCAGATTTACCGCATGTGTGTCGCCGGAAATACGACGATGAATCACCTGCTGGCTGGCGTGTACGCGGACCCGGTTCGGATGGAACCGTATATTCCGACCTTTTTCGAGACGACCAGCATCTATGCGCAGGATCTTGATATCCATATCTTCCCGCATGCGCGTGTCCTTATCGCGCCGAATATCGGAAGCTATGTCGGGGGAGACATCACAGCCGGTACGTTTGCCAGCTGCATCTGGAACAAGCCGACGATGTCGCTGTTCATCGATCTCGGCACGAATGGAGAGCTTGTTTTCGGAAATGAAGAATTTATGATGAGCTGTGCCTGCTCCGCAGGGCCTGCTTTTGAGGGCGGCGATATCAGCTGCGGCATGCGTGCAACGGACGGTGCGATTGAAGCCTGCACGATTGATAAGGAGACGATGGAGCCGACACTGTCGATCATCGGCGAGGAAGGCCAGAAAGCGGTCGGCGTTTGCGGATCCGGTATTATTGACCTGATCAGCGAGCTGTTCCGCTGCGGCATCATCAATCCGAAAGGGAAATTTATCCGCGAGGGCGCACGGATCCGGCACGATAAATACGGAATGGGAAGCTATGTCCTGGTCTTCCAGGAGGATGCGGCTTCCGTCAAGGATGTGGAGATTAACGAGGTAGATATCGATAATTTCATGCGTGCGAAGGGTGCGATTTTCTCAGCAATCCGCGTGATGCTGAATTCGCTTGAGTTCACCGTCGATATGATTGACGATGTCTACGTGGCTGGCGGAATCGGGAGCGGTATTGACATGCGCAACGCGGTGAATATCGGTATGTTCCCGGATATTCCGATTGATAAATTCCACTATATCGGCAATTCCTCCCTCTCAGGGGCTTATATTATGCTGCTCTCGAACCAGGCGGAGGAAAAGGTTCTGGAGGTTTCTCATAATATGACTTACCTCGAGCTGTCGAACGAGCCGACTTACATGGATGAATTTGTGGCATCCTGCTTCCTGCCGCATACGGATGCGAACCTCTTTCCGTCGCTGACGTTCAAATAATATAGAAAGAGTAACTATGGAAATCGAAAAGAACAATAATAAAGAGCTGGTTCCTCTGGAGCATTATCTGGAGCAGTACCATGAGGTGGACCCGGCAGAGATTAGTGCGCGCACAGGAGTCCTCTATGACTCCCAGCGGAGTGTGTTTCAGTTGCGCTTTTTTGGGCGGGACTACGAGATCGCTTTTCCGGAATTCGGGGCCAAGTGCCTGGACGAGCAGTATGCCTATGATGCGCTTGCTTCGATGAACCCGGCCAAGATTCTGGCTGTCCGGTATCTTCTGGAGGGCGTCTCGACAAAGGGCACAGGGAAATTCCTGACTTACCGGGAGGTGCCGTGGGGCGAGGTGTACTACCGTCAGTTCAACGGGCGCTGTATGATGCGGCTTGCCTACGGCTTTGGCAACCGGCTGGATGCGTTCCGGACTGCGATGGAAGCGATGCATGCACAGCCAGTCAAAGCGGCGGATGCAGCTTACCAGGTGGAAGTGTTTCCTGGCTATTATGTGCAGTTTCTGCTCTGGGAGGGAGACGAGGAATTCGCGCCTTCCTCACAGATTTTGTTCAGCGACAACTTTCCGGCGGGGTTCCACGCAGAGGATCTGGTCGTCATTTGTGACGTGCTGATCACTATATTAAAACAGCTGTCCTGAAACACAGCACCATTATCACCAAAATAGTAGCCTGACTTGTAAGGTTACTATTGAAATGTCACAAAATTTCCAGTATGATAGGAGATACAGGTAAATACCATTATAGGAAAGGAGAATGTTTCAAAATGGGATTCAAAACAGACATTGAAATCGCTCAGGAGACTGTGATGTCTCCGATTACAGAGATCGCTGCAAAGGCGGGGATCGAGCCGAAGTATCTGGAGCAGTACGGCAACTACAAG
>DKWE01000036.1:44147-44316 GCA_002491565.1 Lachnospiraceae bacterium UBA7160
CGACTACAATCTTCTCAAGGAGTCGGACAAGCCAAATGGAAAGCTGGTTCTCGTGACCGCGATCAACCCGACACCGGCAGGCGAGGGCAAGACCACGACGACGGTTGGTCTCGCAGACGGCCTTCAGAAGCTCGGCAAGAACGTGATGGTAGCGCTCCGTGAGCCGTCC
>DKWE01000109.1 GCA_002491565.1 Lachnospiraceae bacterium UBA7160
TCCTGCATATCTGCCTGATATCTGATATCTGCTATGAGCAGTTTTCCCTTCCGCACATTGCTTACTCCACTCCTGTTCCATCCAGCACCCGATATGCGGTCTCACCCGTCTACTCAGGCACTGCTCTAAGTAGTTTTATCTGCACCTTTCACTGATCTCGCCCACTCCGGTGCTGTCAATCAACTATGTACTAAACTCCTGCAATATGCTACCGCTCCCCAAGCTTCAGATTCGGCACTGCGTTCAGGCTCAGATCCGAGCGCACGCCCTTCTGAAACTCATAATAGCCTGCCGCACCGATCATTGCCGCATTGTCTGTGCAGAGAATCGGTGACGGCCGGTAGAATTTCACCCCCTGCTTCTGGCAGGCCTGCTCCATCGCGGCACGCAGCGTTCCATTCGAAGCCACCCCGCCTGCAATCGCGAACTTGTCCACTTTCAGCTCACGCACGGCATGCATGGCATGTTCCACCAAAACATCACATACTGCTTTCTGGAAGGAAGCTGCCACGTCTGCCCGGTTCACTTCTTCTCCCTTCATCCGGCACCCATTCAGATAATTCAGAACCGCAGATTTCAGACCGCTGAAGCTGAAATCATACGGAGCATCCGCAATCTTCGCCTTTGGGAAAACAATGGCCTCCGGATTTCCTTCCCTCGAAAGCTTATCGATCTTCGGTCCGCCCGGATACCCAAGTCCGATGGCCCGCGCCACCTTGTCAAACGCCTCGCCCGCCGCATCGTCACGCGTGCGCCCAAGGATTTCGTATACGCCATAATCCTGTACCCGGACCAGATGCGTATGTCCTCCTGAGACTACCAGACAGACAAACGGCGGTTCCAGGTCTTTATTTTCAATATAATTTGCAGAAATATGTCCTTCAATATGATGCACGCCGACCAGCGGCAGTCCCTTCGCATAGCTGAGTGCCTTTGCCTCCGCCACGCCGACCAGCAGAGCGCCAACCAGGCCCGGCCCATAAGTCACCGCAATCGCATCCAGGTCATCAAGCCCGATCTTCGCCACCGTCAGTGCCTCCTCAATCACCTGATTGATCTTCTCGATGTGCTTTCTGGACGCGATCTCCGGAACCACACCGCCGTAGAGCTTATGCAGCTCGATCTGCGATGAAATCACATTCGACAGCACCTCTCTGCCATTTCGCACCACTGCAGCTGCCGTCTCATCGCAGGAGCTTTCGATTGCAAGTATCAAAACATCCTTCTTCTCCATAGCTTTTTCCTCAATCATCTATAAAATCCAGCTCCACTGACTTCCCATCCTTACCAGGCCAGGTACGCGGAAAGATCTTCCGGACCTCCTCCATATACTCCTCCGGATGGACCAGAGACGGACTGTAATGTGTCAGCCACAATTCCTTCGGCTCTGCCTGCTTTGCCAGCTGCGCAGCCTCTGAAAACATCATATGCTTGTTTTCGCGGGCCTTTCCTTCTTTCTCCTTTTCCCCGTACATGCCCTCGCAGATAAACAGATCCGCATCCTTCGCTTCCCGCGCAATTGTTTCCGTTGGCCTCGTATCTGTGCAATAAGTGACCTTAATTCCTTTCCGTGCCGGACCGAGCACATCCTCCGGGCGGAATATTCGCTCTCCCTCACAGATAATCTCACCCTTCTGCAGACGGCTCCAGAACTTCATCGGAATCTCTGCCGCTCTGGCGCGCTCCACATCAAAACGCCCTGCGCGGTCGATCTCGATCGTATACCCATAGCAGAGTACATTGTGATTCACCCGAAACGCGTGGATCCTGTAACCGTTTCGCTCAAAGCTCTGCTCCGGCCCCTTGATTTCCTCAAAAATCAAGGGAAACGGAAGCTCCGGTGCGATCACACGCAGAGCATTTACCACGCGCTCGAGCCCCTTCGGCCCAATCAGCGTCAGAGGCTCCGTTCGTTCCGCATTTCCCATGGTCAGAAGCAGGCCCGGCAAACCGCTGATATGGTCCCCGTGATAATGCGTAAAACAGATCGTATCGATCGGCTTGAAACTCCAGCCCTTTTCCTTAATCGCGATCTGCGTGCCCTCACCGCAGTCGATCAGCAGGGAGCTGCCATTAAACCGGGTCATCAGCGCGGTCAGCCACCGATAAGGAAGCGGCATCATCCCGCCGCTTCCAAGCAAACAAACATCCAGCATCATTTTCTCCTTTACAGATATTCCAAAACCCGGCTTTTCTTCACCGGAATTGCAAAATTTTTTTTGATTCTATCGTAGCAGTCCTCGCAGAGACAGAAACGGTGCAGTTCCCCATCCTTTCTGGAAAAATAGCCCCATTCTTTCTCCACGATCAATACATCCTCCCGATTGGCTCCTTCCATAGAAAGCGTTCGCCCGCAGCCATTGCAATGCAGCTGTTTCTTTGTATTTTTGTTCATCCGGCAATTCCTCCTGTGCGTATTTAAAACCAACCGTATTATAACAGGACGTAGTCTGCCTGCCTACCGGAAAAAACTGAGAACATGTATATCCCCCACAAAATGTGTCACTGTTCGTGAGCTGAGAATCTGAATCAATCACCTCGTTGTGCAGAGACTGCCAGGAAACACTCTCACCGTGTCCATAGAATCACTGCATCCTCGCGCGGCTTTTCATAAAAATTTTTGCGGATGCCTGCCGATTCAAATCCAAGCCGTGCGTACAGCTGCAGCGCTGCTGTATTTCCGGCACGGACCTCCAGCGTGTACCGCTCAATTCCGCGCTGCCTGCCGCGATTCATCAGCTCCGCGAGCATCGCATACGCGATTCCCCTCCGGCGGTACTCCTCTCTGACCGCAACGTTCATGATATCCGCCGTCTCAAAGGACTGCAGAAGTCCACAATATGCGAGCAGGTTTCCCTCACCCCAGACCGTCAGATACAGGGCATCCTGTGAGTGCAGCGTGTCAAGAAAGCCCTTTTCGCTCCAGGGCTGGGAAAAGATCTGCGCCTCCAGCGCTGCAGCCTGCGGCACATCCTGCGGAGTCATTTCCCGTATTTCATATTCCATGACTGATTCCTTTCTATTTATTTTCTTTCTCTGCTGCCAATGCCTCCGCGCGTTCACGCTCCGCCTGCGACAGTCTCAGGTACTCCGGGCGGTGTTCCGCAGCCGTCTCGAACCTTCCCTCCCTGGCATAGAGCATGCCAAGCGCTGCCACAGACGCGGCACGCTGACGGTTCACATGTGCGGGAGCAAACTGATAGGGTACCTTCATCAAAGAACCCAGCAGCTCCTGATAGACCGGCACGCCGTCCCCGAGAAAGATAACCTCCTGCCCCAGCGCATTCAGCTGCTCTGCAATCTCCGAAACTGCCACGGGAGCCTGAGGCTTATATGTCACCAGCCGTCCATTCTCAAACCGGTAAATTCCCGTATAGACCTGGCTTCTGCGCGCGTCCATCATCGGGCAGATCCAGTCCCGGACTCCATATAGATTGTAGGCGAGCGCCTCTGTCGTCGGCACAGCGACGAGCGGCTTTCCAAGCGCGAGCCCCAGTCCCTTCGCTGTCGCGGAACCGATCCGCAGCCCGGTAAACGAGCCGGGCCCGGCTGCTATTGCAATCGCATCGACCGTACTTAAGTCCAGCTCAATCATCCGGACTACCTCATCCAGCATCGGAAGCAGGGTCTGTGAATGTGTTTTTTTGTAATTTACGGTATACTCTCCGAGCAGGGTATCGTCCTCTGCCACCGCGACAGAAGCGACCAGCCCAGAGCTGTCAAGCGCTAATATTTTCATGATTCTTCTCCTTGCGTAATACCATCCTCAGGCTTACCTGTTTTTCTCAACAGTACGGAAAATGTTCCTCTCCGTCTCGCAGCTACAGCCCTATCAGGAAACTACCGTAATCTTCCGGTAGTCGAAGCCGCGCTCCAAATCCTTTTCGATCGTCAGCCACACGGTCTGCTCCGGCATCAGCTCCCGGATCAGATTTGCCCACTCCACGAGGCAGACTCCGTCACCGAAAAAGCAGTCCTCATATCCGATCTCATCCATTTCCTCCGGGTCCGCGATGCGATAGACATCAAAATGATACAGCGGCAACCGGCCATCCTCATAGACCTGCAGGATGGTAAAGGTCGGGCTGTTTACCGGCTCCTCAATCCCAAGTCCTGCCGCAAGGCCTTTCGTCAGAACGGTCTTGCCCACGCCCAGGTCGCCTACCAGGGCAAAGATCTGTCCCGGGTGTGCTTCCCGCCCCAGCGCCTCGCCAAATGCGTATGTCTCCTGCTCTGAATGTGTCTCTTTTACCATATCCTGTCACCTCTTACATCTTCCGTTCAAACCTGCGCATCTTACCGGATGCCTTTTCAGAAAGCATCTTCCGGACTGCAGGCTCCTGCGCCCCCATCTGATCCTTCACCCAGATAAATGCATTCTTTTTGTTGGTATAGACAAGGATACTCTGGGATGTCTCACATACCTTTGTGATTCCGGACCACGGAAGCTCATTTTCCGTCTCCTCCTGCCGCACGGTGATCCCCTCCTCCGACAGACAGTAGGACAATGGCTTTTTAAACATGGGATTTAATGTGACCTGCTTTGACGCGCTCATAAAAAGCGCCCACGGCTGATATACCAGAAACAGAACCCCGAAAAACAGAAACAGCCACGCGCTGTCCCCTCCCTGGCTCTGATTCCATGCGAAATAGGCCAGCAGCGCTGCTCCTGCGACGATGCTGAAAATTCCGCTGAAGCTGTGGTAGGAGTGGTACATCATGAAATTGTACATCGCTTTTTTACTTACTTTACAATCAAATTCGACTTTCATCCTTTTCCTTTCTATCTATAAATGAACGGTTTTCGAAAGTAGCATGCCTGCTGGCGCAGGTCCGTCACATCAGAAAGGCTTCCGATTGCTTCTTGCTTTCGCACTCTCGCAATCTGTCCCCATATTTGCAAAACGCTTCTTTATGTGTTCTAAAGTTACAGTTCAGCCATGCATAAAA
>DKWE01000118.1 GCA_002491565.1 Lachnospiraceae bacterium UBA7160
TGATACCCCGTTGCTTGCAGCGGGATATTTGATTGATTCCCGTGCCGGTTCTTGTTTCAATCCACGCCCGGCAATTTAACGGAATGCGGCATACGGAACTTGCCGCGTAAATTGATTTCCTGACTATTTTAAAAGCCAGTACGCAAAGGCTGGCTGGCGCAAAATCAGCACCATGAATCCAGACTTACGGTGTCACTGCCTTGTCGATCGTTACCGTCACCGTACCAATCTTTGTGCCTGCTGCCGTATCACTGCCCAGTTCTCCCCCGGACAGCACCAGGTAAGCGCTGTCGCTGGTCTCCATTCCTGCTCCATCCGTTCCTTTTCCATTGTCAGCTGTCTCAAGACTTAATGTGCTTTTATCCGTCTTATCACTGTCAGATACCTGAAATATTCCCATAAGACCTGAAATCGATGAGTCCGCAGCAAAGGAAAGCTCTGCCGTAACGCCTGCATTGGAATGGTTCGTCACCGTGATCCTATTGCCATCTGCCACTGCCGGCGTCCATTTTCCGGCCGTCTCCGCATTATCATATTTATGAGTCGCAGTGTTCCAGCTTCCCTTCGCTGCCGCCTTATACGTAAAGGCCATCGCGCCCCACTCGATATCAACCTTGTACACGGTATCAGAAGCAGTTCCCTGCTCATACGTACCGGTCACAGCAATATCCTTTTTGGATGCTGGAAGAGAAGTGATATTCTCCGCTCCTCCTGCCGCTGCGAACGCTGACCCTGTTGCTCCTATACTGAGCGCTGCCGCTGCCAGCACCACCGCTGTTTTATGAAACCTTCTCATGTTGTTTCCTCCCTGTTTGAAAATAAATGATTTTTTACATGTATCTATATTCCCTGCTCCCGGCCCGGGACGAACGTATCGCCTGTCCGCCTAAATAACTCCCGGATGCTTAAAGGAGTCATGGAAATATTACCGTTTTGATTGATCTGCACCTGTCATGCGCATCTCTGGAGCCTTTTATCTGCCTGCATCCGCCGTTGCGCTGCTGCTTTGCAGCTTCCTGCATCCACCTCACGCTGCTGCTTTGCAGCTGCCTGCATCTACCTCACGCTGCTGCTTTGCAGCTGCCTGTATTCGCTTTGCGCCGCTGCTTTGCAGCTTCCTCTATCCGCTTTACACCGCTGCTTTGCAGCTTCCTCTATCCGCCATTGCGCAGTTGCTTTGGAGCTTATGCAAGCGCTGCTGTCTGTTCTTTACTTCACCACCGTGATCTCGATCCCCTCGATATTCCCGTTGACAATCGCTTTCTCACCGGAATCGGGGTCGTAGTAGAGGATGTTGAATTTTCCATTATAAGTGCCCTCCGAGAGCGTCGCCGCGCCCTCGATCAGATCCAGCTTCTGCACCTCTTTGCCGGGGCGGATCGTGCCGGACTGCGCGATCACCGTCTCTGTGTCGTCCGCGCTCACGATGATGAGCTGCAGGACCATGTCATTGACCGACTTGGACGGGTTCTGGAACATCAGCGATGCCGTCTGGTCAGCAAGTGAGATCGTGACGCCCTTCTGGTAGCTCATCGAGACGGCTCCGCCGCCCTTATTGGCGTCCATCTTCTCTTCCTCCGATTCGTCTCCGATATCCTCTGCGTTCACATCCTCCTCCACCGGCGCGTAGTCCGGGGCGAGCACCGGAGCTGTCTTTCGGAAAAACAATGCCCAGACGGTCACTCCAACCGCGATCACTGTGATCAATAGCAATAGCAGAATCAGAAGCTTTCCGCCATCTGGTCTCCTGCCTGTTCTTCCCTCTTCTTTCTTTTCCATGTGTCTCACCTCCTTCCAAAACCGCAGCGATCCGCGCACAGTCCGCGAATACCAATTCTCTGTCAAAAGCCCTGACTGCCGCTTGAAATCCTCTTTCCCGGCTTTCCAGCTACTCTCCGTAACGTTCCCATGCAGCGCCGTTATAGATCATGCTGCTGCCGTTCATCGGAAGACCCGGTTCTCCATCCGCCGGATAACGGTGCCAATCGTCAGAGTAGAATATCACAAGACAGTTTTCAAAGCCTTCCGGTATATCCCAGTAAAAGTATCCAGGATGCTGGTCAGCGGTCATCGGCACGCCCGGCCATCCGGAATAGTTTGTTGCCTTTCCATTCTCATCCATACAGTATGCGTAGATCATGGGGTTCCAGCCCCAGCCCTCCGGCAGTTCCAGCCATGCGCGCTGCACCGGCTGAATCGTTACGGTCACTGTGCCAAGCGCAAGATTCTTACCCTCCGTGGAAGGTCTTCCTGTCAGGACAAGCTGCTGCTCCAGGCGCTCGCCCTCGCCCAGGCGTGCGAGTACTGCCTCTGACCGGGCTTCTGCCTGTTTCTCACCGTATTCAGCATCTGTACTCGAAACTTCCGCCTCTTTCCCACCGCTTCCGGTATCTGTACTCGGCGCTTCCGCGCTCAGGCCCGCAACGCTCTGTCCATCCGCATTCCTATTCTCCGTATTCCGGTTTTCCACAGTAAGAAATTGCCCCGTCACCGCCGTATCTGTCTGACTGTAGCTGCAGCCGATTTTCACCGGCAGCGTCCCCGTATTCACCGCTGTGATCCGGTCGGCGCCCTCTGCGCAGGTCCAGCCTCCGCCCTCACAGGTGTGCGTCTCGGTATTCCATACGCTGTCCGTGTAGGTAAACTCCATCGCACCCCAGGTGAGATCCACAGAAATCCGCTCCTGCGGGGAAGCCGTGTCCGGACCGACGGTAACCGTATCAAAGGAGCTCAGTATATGCATCAGCTCCGAAACCTCCAGCTCATTATTCAAAAGCCTGTTCTGCGCCAGAACCTGATCGCCCCAATAAACGGTACAGCCTTCCGCCAGAAGCTCCTTCACTGCTTTTCCATTTTCACAGTATATCATATAATACTGTCCGGTTTTATAAACGCCGCCGCTCAGTATCACGCTTCCGGCTGCCCCCACGTGTAATCCATAATTCTTCCCGTCAAATGTGCCGCCGCTCACCTCCGCGCTGCCTCCCTCTACAGAAAGAGCAGGACCACTTCTTGCAGTAAAGGCGCCGCCATCCGCCTTTAAGCTGCCGCTGCCCTTCACAGTGACTGACGCTATCCAGCCGTTGAAGGTACCGCCGCTTACTTCTGCGCTGCCGCCCTCTGCCAAAAGAGCGCAGCCCGCATTATTTGCGGTAAACGTACCGCCGCTCACCTCTGTTTCTCCTCCTGTCAGCCGGAGGGCCGCTGTTCTGTTCGAGATAAAGCTGCCGCCGGTGATCACCGCGCTGCCGCAGAATACTGCCGCCGCCGCATCTCCGTCTGTTCCGTCCAGCGTACCGCCGCTCACCGATAGCGACGGCTTGTCGGCGCCGTCCGAAGCCGTATTCAGCACGACCGCCGCTCCGTCGGCAGAAAACTCGCTGAGGCCCACAGAGCCGTTCAGTATCTCCACACTGGAAGACTCCTGTGCCATAATACCGTTGTATTTTCCCGTGATCTGTCCGCCATCGACCGCGAGTCTGCTGTATCCGCTGAGCGTGAACGCACGGTTCCCGGTTCCGGTAACCGTACCGCCTTTCACGAACATAGACGCATTCTGATCCAGCATCACTCCTTCTTCCCGCGGACTGCTGATCGTGCCGGATTCCAGCACTGTCGTTCCGCCATGTATCTCCAGGCCGCCGTTAATCTCTGCTCCATCCACACGTAGGCTGCCGCCCACCTGGGAAATCGCACAGGAATTACTGTCTACCCTGCTGCCGTTCAGGGTAAGGCTGCCTGTGACCTCAAAAACACAGCTGCCCGCTGTTCCGGTTATGGAATAGCACGCGCCTTCTGCACTGTTCAGCGTGATGGTCTCATCTGCGTCTACCGTCAGCGTGTCGCTGCAGCTTACGTCCGCCAGCAGCGTAACGGCAGCAGTATTCGCTTCCTTCGCCGCCGCCCAGGCCTGGGCCATATCCGCATACGGCGTCACGTCCTCTGCGGCAGTCACGATCGCCACCGCCTTCATCGTTTCTTCCGCGCCGCAGTACTGGCAGGTTCTGTGAAAGGCTGCTGGATCGTCTGCGGAAGGGTTCCATGCTTCCCATGCATGCGGACAGCGCTTCACTGTAACGCAAACGTCTGTCAGCTCCTTTTCCTCCAGCTTTCCGGTGATCAGACCGCCTGTTCCCTCTCCTGCATAGTATACACATCTCTGCTCCAGCAGGCTCCCCAGCGTATTGGGATTCTCCGCAGTGATCCGAATGCCGCCGCCCGCCGCCCGGAACGTTCCTCCGCTCAGGAACGCCGTTCCCTGGCTGTCAAGAAGCAGACCGCCGGTCTCTCCTTCAATCGTTCCTTCCGATACGGTAAGCCTGCCGCCGCTTACGCTCACGCCTACCGTGTCAGAACAGATCTGACCGCCGGTTACCAATGCCTCACCTCCGCTTATATAGATTCCTGCCTGCACGCCCAGAGTCATCCCGCCGGTCATGGTGAGGCTTCCGCCGCTCATATCGACGCCTGACTGACTGCCCAAAATAATCCCGCCGGTTATGGTCACGCTTCCGCCGCTTATGCGCAATCCTGCCTGGTCGGAAGAGACAAATGCCCCGCTTTCCAGAGTCACACTGCCACTGTTCACAGCAATCCCCGCCCCTGCTTCACCGTTGTTCCTCACGCTGCTTCCACGCACAGTCAGACTGCCGCCTGTCACACGCACAGCACTGCTCTCTTCGTCAAATTTCTCGCCCTGAATCACTATATTGTCGAGAATCAGGCTGCCGGATACCTCAAGGAACGACCCTGTACCAGTTTTTTCCAGGCGCCGGCCATTCACTGCTGTCAGTGTGATCTTCATGCCCTCCTCTACGGACAGCGTGCTGTCACAGGATACGTCCTGAAGCAATGCCACTGTCGCCTCGCCCGCTTCCCCTGCCGCATCCCAGGCATCCCGGATATCCGCGAAATAATCGGTGGTACTGCCAGCAGTCACGGAAACCACCGCTGCCTCGGTCTTGCCGCAGCATTCACATGATCTCTCGTATACGCCCTCTGTGTTCGGCTTCCATGCGCCCCACGTATGCGTTTCACATTTCTTTACCGTAACAGAAGCCTTACTCAGTGTGCTCTGATCCAACAGCCCGGCAACAGGATTGCCGTTCTCGAAGAAGGCATAGCCCTCTGCCAGAATATCCCGGAATTTGCCTGCGCCGCCAGAATAACGCAGATCAATATTGACTTCGCCCGGATTCGTCCTCTGAAAGGTTCCTCCCGTCAGATGAATTTTGCAGGCACCGGTCCCTGCATAGAAGCTGCCATCCGTACCGGTTATCTCGCCGCCGCTGATGGTCACGCTTCCCGCTCCGCCCCTGATACCGCGGCAGGCGCCAAGTGTCCCTCCCTCAACGGTCAATGTCTGTGCACTGCCCGGCGCATCCGCCATATAGCATGCATAATTCCCTGCAGCGCTGCTCCCGGTCACATTCCCGCCGGTCACGCTGACACTTCCGCCGTTCATTTGAATTCCATGAGAAGAGCTTCCTGTGACTGTTCCTCCGGTTACCTGCAGCGCTGCAGCCCCACTTATGCAGAAGCCGCAGGTACCACTGACTGTTGTTTTGCCATCTACCTTCACATTCCCGCCGGTCTGCTCTACGCCTGCACCGCCCGCACTTTCAATGACGATATCAAAAAGCAGCAGGTCCCCTCCGCTGACCCGGAACACCGGATTGCTTCCGGTCCGGTTTTGCAGTGTACGGCCTCCCTCCAATCTGATACTTTCGCCGTTTTCCACGGTCAACGGCTCCGACACTTCGGCATCCGCAACAAGAATGACCCCTACTTTCCCTGGACTGCCGCTCTGCTTTGCCGCCGCCCATGCGTCCTCTATATGCGTATAATAGGTAACCGTATCGCCTGACACAGCCGCTTCAGCGGAAACCTCCCTTCCGCACGCAAGGCAGGTACCCTTCGCACCACCGCTGCCGTCCTCCTGCCAGTTTCCCGCATGAGGATGCGTACACGGCTTTACGGTAACCGGTTTCTCGGAAAGCACCTTCGCCGAAAGCTTCCCCTCGATCGGGGTGCTCCCCTTGAAATATGCATAACCATCAGCAAGGATCTTGCCTAAGTTATCTGCTAGTAACGAGATGCTGCCGCCCTGATCTGCGCCGCCGTTGTAGGTTCCTCCCTTCAGAACCACACCTTTAGATCCAGTCATTATCAAACCGTAGCTCCTGGAACCGGATGCAGAGACCTCGCCTCCCTGAATGGTTACCGTCCTGTTCCAATCAGATGCATCATTGTGGAGGTCTATTCCGCCACCTATGCCCTCCATCTTACCGCCCTCTATCAGAACATCTCCTCTTCCACTATGCACCTCTAATACATACGAGCCTTTTATTACAGCATTTCCGCCAATGTGCAGCTGCCCGCCATACATATCCACCCCGTCAAACTTGCCTTCCATACTGCCCCCGGTAATCTCAACGGAGCCATTGCCGGATGCATACACCGCACAAGAAGAGGAATGCTGCTTTGCAGTGATGGTTCCTCCTGCAATGCTGACCGTTCCTCCCGTTATAGATACGCCATTTGCTTTTTTGGGAACCCCAGAAGTGCTTGTCACAGCCGCTCTGTCACTGATACTGAGACTGCCTCCTCCGATCTGGACGGCATTATCATTCGCTGCGCTGACAGACGCAGAATCACGGAGCTTGACATCTCCGCCTGTTATGGTCAAAGCGCCCATTCCGTTACCGCTACACTCTATTTTCGTGCTGCCGCTGATATCGACATTCCCACTCACCACCTGCACCGCTCCTGCAGAACCGGATGCGCGAAGCTGCGCGCTGCCGCTGACGGATACCGTCGCCCCCTCCGTGTGCAGAGCGCAGGAATTACTGCCTGTGGCTTCGATCACAGAGCTGCCGCTGATGTTCAGGGTGCCTTTCATACAGGAAATCGCAGTCTTCTCGGACGGAATATTCGTATTGATAATATTGACAGTCGGGTCGCCATCAACATTCTCTACACCTATCTGCATAAATGTCAGATGTGACTCATTTACAATAGGGACATTATCCAGAGTAAATGTTCCTCCTGCTATCTGAAAAAGGGGGGCTCCATCCCGTTCAGGAATTACAAAACCTGCACTGCTGTCTTTGGCGGTAATAGTAACATTACCACTCGTAAAAGGAGTAACCATAGTTGGCACTACAGGCCTGCACAGAGTGATTTTAGCAGAAGCAGGAGCCTTTGCCTGCGCCGCCATAAGCGCACTTTCAAAGCTCCCGAAGTTTTGCTCTTTTCCACCGTCGATTGAGAGCGTGGCTTCATATAATTCCAGCATCAGCTCCGCCCCGCCCAGTATAACCATCACTTCCAGCGCCTCTGTGTCCGCCCCCAGGACGTATCCTTCCGGAAGCTGCGCCTCAAAAGTGTAACACCCCTCCCACGCGCCCTCCTCCGGGTACTCCGGGCACTTCCAGTCTGCAAGAGCGAGCTGCGTCTGCCCGGACGCGCCGCCCGGTACGTCCGCCGCATTTGCCGCCGCGCCGCCAGACACTGTCTGTGCACCGACTGTGCCTGCGTCCGCACCTCCGCCTGTCACTGTCTGTGCGCCGTCTGCGCCTGTGTCCGCACCTCCGCCTGTCACTGTCTGTGCGCCGTCCGCTCCTGTGTCCGCACCTCCGCCTGTCGCTGTCTGTGCACTGTCTGCACCTGCTGCCTGCGCGTCCGCCGCGCCTGTGCTGCCCGCCTGAGGCTGCGCCGCTGCGGACACTGTGATCCAGTCCGCGAGGAGTTCCCGCGGAAGCAGCTCTGTCACATCTTCAAAGGATGCCGGATGCTCCTCGCTGGCTCCGGGGAAGCACAGCACCCATCCGGCAGGATACTCTTCACTCCCTTCCTCATACACCAGGAGTTCCTCCGGGTCTATCCACTGCCAGCCTGTGATCAGGTTCGCTCTGGAAGAAGCGGCCCCGCCCTCCGGCTTTTTTTCGGTTTCGCCCTCGGACTCGGTTTCGGTCTCAGGCTCCGTCTCAGTTCCTGTCTCAGACTCCGTTCCCTTCTGCTCAGTCTCTTTCGATTCTGTCTCCCCGGCTTCGAACTCTGTCCCGGACGGGTCTGTCTCTGTCTGCGCTGCATCCGGCTGAGACGGCTTTCCTTCCGTCTGCGCTGGATCTGACTGGGATGGATTTCCTTCCGTCTGCGCTGCATCCGGCTGAGACGGCTTCCCTTCCGTCTGCGCTGGATCTGATTGGGATGGATTTCCTTCCGTCTGCGCTGCATCCGGCTGAGACGGATTTCCTTCTGTCTGCGCTGGATCTGACTGGGATGGATTTCCTTCTTCCTGCGCCGCATCACTCTGAGGGGGATTTCCTTCTTCCTGCGCAGGATCGCTCTGCTCCGGCTGTCCTTCTGTCTGCGCAGGCTTCGTCTCTGTCTGCGGCGCTTCCGGCTGCGCGGGCTTCGCCTCTGTCTGCGGTGCTTCCGGCTGCGCTACGTTATTCTCCGCCTGGGCGGACGCTTCCCTGCTCTGCGCATTCTCCGGCTCCGCCGATGCTGCTAACGCCCCAGTCTGTATCCGCTCTGCAGCAAGCTCTGTCTCCCCTGCCGATACCGGCAACGCTGTATGTACTGTCAACACACCTGCCATCAGCCATGCCAGTGCGGAAGAAAGATGTCTTTTTCCTGATTTCCTGATCTCCATTCCCTTTCCCCTCCATAAGTCTATTTCCCAGCTTGTCAGCCGTTTCACTGCTCCGTCAACGATCTCTGTACTGCAAATTATATGGATGAATTGATGAATTGTACCAAAATGCCCCCCCATTTTCAAGCCGGGTGGCACGAATGGTAAAAATCCGTCCCGAATTGTAATGAGACCGGCTTACAAGCCTATGAAAAGAGCTGCACATTGAACGTCTCTGCGGCCATCTCTGCTGTCCGGGCGGACACAAGGTCAGAAAACATCAAAGCTGTGCAGGTACAAAGCAGTGGAATGCGTGTTTCACGTATTTTGTGTGCATCGCGAAGCGCTTTATTGTTCGCGGCCAGCATGGCCGTGAACAATAACCACTGCAATGAATTCGGTGTAGATTTATACATTTTAGGCTTGCTGTTGCGCAAACCGCCTGATACAATATGAACAGAAAATGCTTGCGCTCCTAAAAAGCAGCAGGCTCAGTGAAGCTGTATCATTGTTAAGGAGACCTGCCTACCATGAGAATTGCCATTGTAGATGATATTGCATCAGAACGGCTGCGGCTGCGCGGCTGCCTGGAGGCGCAGCTTGCCCGCCGTATGCTGTACGCTGATATTTTTGAATATGAAAACGGCGGCGATTTTCTCGCCGCCGCCAGAGGGAAACACTTCACACTAGCTTTTCTGGATATCTATATGGAAATAGAAAATGGAGTGGAAACAGCCAGGAAACTTCGCGAATTTGACTCAGAGTGCCTGCTTGTCTTTGTCACGGCCTCTGTAGACCACGCTCTCGATGGTTTCCGCGTCCGGGCTATGCAATATCTCGTCAAGCCCTTCCGTGAGACAGAAGTAGACGCTCTGCTGGATGAGGTTGTGAAACGTGTTCCTGCTGCAGACCAATATATTGACCTGCATAGTGTGAGCGGACCAGTTCGTTTGCGGCTGCACGAAATCCTTTACGCAGAGCATTTCCAGCACCAGGTGCATATTTACACAGTCAGCGGTCAGACGATTGTCGTGCGCCAGACCTTCGCAGAATTTGCCTCTGGCCTTGGCGACAGCCGGTTTCTGCTGTGCAGCCGGGGCAGCCTCGTCAATCTGGAACATGCGGAGGATTTTGACGGGTCAGTGTTTCTGCTGGATAATGGAAGGCCCGTCCCCGTCAGCCGAAGCCTCGCCGCGACAGCCAGACAGGCCTTCGCTGATTTTCTCTTTCAAAGGAGGCATAGCTAATGCTTGAGATTCTTCGCCCCAGCCTGGTGCTTTCCGTCTGCCTGCCCGGTCTGTTTCTGGCTTATCTGCCTGTAAAACAGCATCTTCGGGTACGGCCTGCAAGGCTCGCCGCCGCAGCTGCCCCATACCTTTTTTTCATCTGCCTGGGGGTTGGTCTTCTGTGTCATTACATCGAACTGAACACGCTGCTGACAGTCGGAGCTGCCGCGCTGCTGTGCGGACTCTTTTATGTCTGCTCTTTGGAGGTATCCTACTGGAAATCCGTCAGTATCTTTCTTGCTGTCTGCGCTTCCTTTTCCTGCCTCAGCAACCTTGCAAGGGCGATTCATGCCCTTCTTTATGGCGGCTGCGCAGACCCGTGGTCCTCCTGGAGTACCGCTTTGATCTATGTTTTGATCTGCTGGATTTTTGTACTCCTCTCCTCTTATCCTGCCACGCACGCTGCCCGGAGTCTTCTGGATGATGAGTTTTTTGCCCGGACCTGGTATGTGTTCTGGCTTCTTCCGGTCTTTTTCATCGGAGTAGACCTGCTAATCACACCCTCTGAGTCGGAGATTCTGGTGGTTGGACACACCAGGAAGCTCTATATTACCACCAGCCTGGTTCTGCCGGTTCTGCTCTATCTGTTTTATGCCATGTTTTATCTTATGGCAGACAGTCTGAACCGAAACAATCATCTTCGTCAGGAAAATCTGTTCCTGTCCATGCAGCAGGCCCAGTTTAACAACCTGCGAACTGCCATCTGCGAAACCCGTGAAGCTCGCCATGACATGCGCCATCACATGAATACCCTGCGGGAGCTCGCGGAGTGCGGGCAGTGGGATGCGCTTACCGATTACCTCGTCAAAGCCAGCGACACCATCCCTGCTCAGCCGCTCATCCTCTGCGGCAATCCGACTATCGATGCCGTTGCCAGCCATTACGCCGCCCTGTTTCAGAAAAAGAGGATCCCGTTTTCCTTTGAGCTCGACGTCCCGGAAAAACTTCCGATCCCCGAAATCGATCTCTGTCTGGTGCTGTCTAATCTTCTGGAGAATGCCATGGAGGCAAATCTCCGCACAGAATCGGCCCGGCGGTATATCTATGTGCAGGCCTGTCTGCATTCCAGCCACATCATCCTGCTGACAGTAAAAAATGCTTACGGCGGAATGATCCAGGAAAAGGACGGCGTCCTCCAGTCCTCGAAACGCCCCGGCAGCGGCGTCGGCACCCAGTCCGTGCGCCGGATCGCGGAAAAGAATGGAGGGAACTGCAGATTCTCCTATGACAATGGGATGTTCTGCGTGAATGTGATGCTGCGCGGGCGCCATATACCTTGTTGAAATAGCGCAAGGCGGATTTGCCATGTGTACGGAATATCCATTAAGCACTCTATCCCAGGAGACCTGATCAAAAATGGATGCCTCAGCGCACAACTGCATTGACGACCACCGCAACTGCCGCATACAGAATCGCAGAAACAGGCCAGATGCACCAGCTTACCTCCCAGCTGCCGGTGCGGTAGCTGTATGCCACATAGATTGCTGTCGTCAGCAGCCACCACACAGCGGCAACTACGTTGGTAATCCGCGATTTACGCTTTTTCTCCCGCGTATAATCGCCCTCCTGCAAAAGCTTCTGCATGCTTGCCTGGCACACCCCTGCCTGTACGAGCACAAATACTCCGACACCGATCAGCACAAGCGTCACACAGAAAAGAACGGTCGGCAGAAATACCTGCTCCTCCCAAAAGGATCCGCACAACAGTGGTATCACGCCCAGAATGCAGATGCAGACTCCGGCGATGTTTCTTCTGTTATAGGTAGCCTGGTATTGTTTCTGGCGCTCCTTCACCATCTCGGTCACTCCGTATGCTGTCTCAAAGATTTCATGCTCCAAAAATTCAAAGTGCTTCACCCTCGCGCCGCAGCTGATAAAGACAGCGACAGACGCAGCAATCAGCACCAGCAGAATGGCAAGGCCCAGACCCCCGGCCAACCCCTCTGATATCTGCATCCTCGGTTCCTCTGTAGCAGCGCCCAACAGCAGCAGGCAAATCGGCGACAGAATGCAGCCAAACACACCAAGCGCAATGCGCCCGGAATCTTCCTCACGAATACGCAGAAATTCACTTGCCTCCTCCATCGACACACGCCGCCGATCCGGCAGCTCCTCGCTGACAGATGGCACTTCATTCTCCGGAAGCTCCAGCTCATCCTTCAATAAGTAATCCGTGCTCACACCAAACAGCTTACTCATCCGCAGGATTTTCTCCAGGTCAGGCACCGACTGGGCGCCCTCCCATTTTGACACAGCCTGCCGCGATACCCCCATCTGCTCAGCCAGCTCCTCCTGGGACCAACCGCTCTTCTTCCGCAACATTATCAACTTATCAGCAAAAATCATACAACCACCTCATTTTATTTTTTTTAAGCCCGCGTGCTGCTCCGCATCCCTGTCTGATCAGACCGGACTTTTGCAGGAATTCTATCAAATCCGGCGGTTGCAGACCACCAACCAGCCTCGTACAATTTGTCAACTGGCAGTTGCATGTGGGTGTCATACAACTAAAAATAGCGGCAATAATCAAATTTATAAAATATAGCATCACACAACTGTTAAATAATCATTCCTTCTATCTTCAACAGGATACCGCCACGCGGAACGTTGCTACGGCGATTCGTGTAATCATAAACGGCTTCTCTAACTGCGCCGGATCAACTAACCGGGACGCTTCGGTTGCGATCCATATAAGCACGGACGGCTTCTTCGACTGCACCGGACCAACTTGCCGGATACTGCAGCCCTCAGGGAGACTGTGAAAAAAGTCCTTCCGGCGTTTAGAACGACAACGGTTTTTTGAGGTATTGCGTTGTTGTCGCACAGGAAATGGCGGCTTTTTTCACAGCCCCTCTTCGCGGGATCATGGACGCGTGGACAGTAACGGTATGACTACGAACCTCGCCGTCTGTAAAAATACAAGTAGCCCTTCTATCTGAATTATGATAAGATAAAGAAAATCCCGATCATCAGGAGGATATTATGAAACATATCATCAGAATCGCCCACCAGCTGACGGAAGACGAGCGCTACGTCTATCTCTCCTGCGAGGAAAATGGGAAGCTTCTCTTTGTCTCCGACCAGGAAAAAAATGGAATGTTCCATCTTATTCAGGGGAATGGCGCACCTCTCAGGACACATGCGATCCGTCTGCTCGACGCAGCCACACAAACGCCGGTACTTTGTTTCATACCGGAAAAATATCCCAACCAGTACAGCGGCATGATCACCGCCAGGGACAACATCCCATGCGGCAGCGTCTCTTCTGTCGGAAACGGCAGCGAAAAATATTATACCGCCGACCTGTGCGGACATCACTACGACTGCTACACCTGGGCGGTCGGCACAAATCCCTGCGTCATGTTTTACCGGAACGGTACCCAGCGCGCCATGCTCGTCGAGGACAAGCTCTCGGTCAATCAGCGGTACTCCATGACCATGCACATCGCGGACGGTGAGGATGTGGCAGAGCTGTGCATGCTCGGCATGATCTGCCATCTGTTCGAGAATGTCTACAACATGAACAGCCGCTTCCACCGTTCCTTTATACGCAACGGCTATTCTATCGCCTTTGCTGAGCATACTGCAAATTATTATTTCGAAGTGCCTTTGTTCGGCGCCGGGAAATCAAAGTATGACGCTCAGTTTCTCCGGCAATTTTATCCAGAGGAAGACTTCCCCTATCAGGACGATGCCGTGACCGCCAAATCCGTTGTCAAAGAACTCGGGCACGGTCTGCGGGAGGCGACCAGGCAGGCCTGGACCACAGAAAAACTCAAGGCCACCCTGCTCAATCCTGTAACAATCATCCTGCTCATCGGTATCCCGGTCCTTTTCGGAATCATCGGATGCTTTGTCGGGCCGTTGTTCCTGCTCTCGTTTGGAATCAACGTCTATACTTATGGCATGACCGCTTCCTATGTGATCGGCTTTCTCACTTTCTTTGGAATCGCAGGGGGAGGCGAGCTGATTTTCGTGCTATTCTTCTTTCTGCTGACAAAGCTCGTCCGCTGAAGTATATCTGTCTGGTATGTCCTGCCAGCCAATTTGTTACAAAATGCGGGTAAGCCCCTCTGCCATTCTCATCCGCTCTTCAAACTGCGGATAGAAATCGCCCGCCTCGTAGGGTTTCAGGAACAACAGCTTCAGCAAGGCAACATTCACATTTTTTACCTGCTCGTCGTCCCAGGCGGGCAGTTTTTGTTCCAGCGCTTCCAGAAAGCTGTGCCAGCGCCGGATGTATGCCTCGTACTGCTGCAGCTGCGGCGTGTCAATCCATCTGCCGACTTTCACCTTCGATTTATTCGGCATCGGACATTCATGTACCTGCAGGAAGTACCGGAACTCTCCGGTATAACGCAGCTCCTGCATACCGGAACTTTTCGCCTGCCCCGCTTTCTCCTGCTCCCCAGACAACTCCGCCTGCCCCGCTTTCTCCTGCTCCCCAGACAACGCCGCCTGCCCTGCTCTCTCCTGCTCCCCGGACAACGCCGCCTGCCCTGCCCTCTCCTGCTCCCCAGACAACTCCGTTTCCTTCTCCGGCAGATAGTACCGTCCCAGCGGGAAAAGCCTGCAGATCCCGGGCCGGTATGCGTGAATACTGCAGCGCCCGTCCGCATCGAGGAAACCACATGCCTCTGTCTGCGCATCCATCCGCAGATTTGGCAGAATGACGCCGTCTACGACATTCAGCTCCACCTTTTCCTGCAGCAGCGCAGCAAAGGGAACCGCCAGTCCCGTGGTCAGTCTCCACGCATCATACGGGTCAAGGATAATCGATTCCCCCATCCCGTGGCAGCACTCTGAACATCCCTGGCAGCCGCGGCAGTCCGCACGCACCATATCATTCGCCCGGTACAGCCTGCCGTCCGATATCTCCTCCAGACTTACATTTCTCTTCATAATACTTGTTCCTCACTTACTATAAAATCCCCACCGGATGCACCGGCACTATCCATACACTCTGCACTGCCGCCATCCACTCAACCTGCATTTCTTCCGTCCATATAGCCTATACTTCTGCCATCCATACAGTCCGTGCTGCCCGCCATCCACTCAACCTGCATTTCTTCCGTCCATATAGCCTATACTTCTGCCATCCATACAGCCCGTACTGTCTGCCATCCACTCAACCTGCATTTCTTCCGTCCATATCCTATACTTCTGCCATCCATACAGCCCGTACTGCCCGCCATCCATCTGTCCCGTATAATACAATTCCCGCAGGCGAATCTCTCTATAGATCCACCTGCGGGAATCCTATCCGTAAGCAAAGGTAATGCATAATCACTGAAAGTTAGAGGCTATGGCACATGGCAAATCAGCCTGGTACCTGAACTTGTCGACTACACTTTACAACGACCTCAAATCCATCTTTGTTCTGCAACGCACCTTTACAGATGTTTCTCCGGATGTTCCGCATCCCGGACTGCCGGAAGGTATCCTGACTGCAATTTCATCAAAGCGCGGTGCCCTGTGCCAGCATTGCGTCCGCAACCTTCTCAAAGCCTGCGATGTTCGCGCCTGCCACATAGTTGCCCTCTACGCCATAACGCTTCGCCGCGTCAGAAATCTTTGCGTAGATATCGTTCATCATCTGCTGCAGCTTCGCATCTACTTCCTCTGCAGTCCAGCTCATCCGCATGCTGTTCTGGCACATCTCCAGAGCGGAGGTGCCTACACCGCCTGCGTTCGATGCCTTGCCCGGCAGGAAGAGCATATCGCTTGCAAGAATGAAGTCGGTCGCTTCTCTTGTCGTCGGCATATTTGCCCCCTCTGCGATCACTGCACAGCCATTTTCCTTCAGAGTCTTCGCATCGTCCAGGTTCAGCTCATTCTGTGTCGCACACGGAAGAGCGATGTCACATTTCACGGACCAGATGCCCTTGCCCTCGGTGTAAACAGAGCCCGGAACCTCTGCCGCATACTCTTTAATCCGGCCGCGGCGTACTTCCTTGATCGCCTTTACGACATCCAGCTTGATGCCTTCCGGATCGTAGATGTAGCCATTCGAATCGCTCATCGCAACGACCTTTGCACCGAGCTGCTGCGCCTTCTCACATGCGTAGATCGCAACATTTCCAGAACCGGAAACCACGACTGTCTTACCCTCCATCGTCATCGCATGATCCTTCAGCATCGCATCCAGAATGTAGACAAGGCCGTAGCCAGTCGCCTGCGTGCGCACCAGGGAACCGCCCCAGGTCAGACCCTTGCCAGTCAGCACGCCCTCATATTTGCCGGTCAGTCTCTTGTACTGCCCATATAAATATCCAATCTCTCTCCCGCCTACACCGATATCGCCTGCCGGCACGTCCTCATCTGCGCCGATGTACTTGGAAAGCTCTGTCATAAAGCTCTGGCAGAATGCCATCACTTCACGGTCCGACTTGCCCTTCGGGTCGAAGTTCGAACCTCCCTTGCCGCCGCCGATCGGCAGACCGGTCAGAGAGTTCTTAAAAATCTGCTCGAAACCAAGGAACTTCAGAATACCCTGGTTCACGGACGGATGGAACCGCAGACCTCCCTTGTAAGGTCCGATCGCGCTGTTGAACTGTACACGGTAGCCCTTGTTGACCTGCACCTTGCCGTTGTCATCTACCCACGGTACCTTGAAGGAAATAATGCGCTCCGGCTCAACCAGACGCTCGAGCAGACTGACAGCACGGTACTTCTCCTCATTCGCGTCAATCACCAGCTGCAGTGAATCCAGTACTTCCTTGACTGCCTGATGGAACTCCGGCTCTCCCGGGTTCTGTGCTACAACGCGCTCATAAATTTCTTCTGTATAAGACATAATGATAGGCCCCCTTGCCTGATGATAAATTAGTTCATGCAACCAGCGCATTTGCTGCTCTGCAGCAATTGAATTACAGTTTTGCCCAGACACCACGCAATCCTGTACGGTCTGCCCCTCCATTTTCGCATGGCCATACTGTAACACAAAATACCCGCAGCCTGCGCTGCGAGTATCCTGCTATATGCTCCGTCACACACGTTTGCGAAGCTATTATACACTACTGAATCTCATTTGGCAAATACTTTTTGCGTTCCTACGTTAAAGTTTTACCGTGACAGTTACGATTTTCCACCAGCCGGGCCTTGTCCCGGAGTTCTGGCAGAGCTCAACGACTCAACGGACGGCCCTGCTGCGACGAGCTTCTTTCCCCATGCGAGCCAAACCGTCCCCTGCCGTGGAAACTGTGTCAGGCTCAGTCCTCCTGCTCCTCCACATAATCCTGCCGGGAGGCAAGCGTCAAGGTAAGCTTTTCTTCTTCATAGCCATCACCAGAGGCACGGCTCACCGTCACCGTTACCTCCTCGCCTGCCGCATAGTAAGCAAGCGCCTCTCTCAGCTGCGACATCGTCGTCACACTGCTTCCGTCAAACTTTGTGATGATGTCTCCCTTGTGCAGTCCTGCCTCTGCCGCCGGGCTGTTCTCCGCCACATCCGTGACATACACACCCTTCGGGATACCGTACAGCTCAGACATCTCATCCGACACGGCCTGCCCGTTCATTCCAATGTAAGCACTGTCTTCCTCGGCAACGGTCTCCGTGCGGGTCTTGCGGTTCATCAGATCCTCAAGAATCGGGCTCGCCGTCGTAATCGGGATCGCATAGCCCATACCCTCGACGCCATACTCCGAAGCCTTTGCGGAATTGATGCCGATGACTCTGCCCTTCATATCCAGCAGTGCGCCGCCGCTGTTGCCCGGATTGATCGCGGCATCCGTCTGAATCATTTCCGCCTGAAAATCATCGATCCGAATCGGACGGTTCAGGGCGCTGACGATACCGGTCGTCACGGACTGTCCGTAGCCAAGCGCATTGCCAATCGCAACCACCTGCTCACCGACCAGCAGATCCTCCGAATTTCCGATCTCCGCGATCCGGATGGCATCCATCGTCTCATCGGAGATATCGTCCAGCTTCACCGCGATCACGGCCAGGTCATTTGCCTCATCTGTCCCCTTCACGACTGCCTCATATGCCTCATCATCTACAAAGCCGACCGTCAGCTCCGTCGCCTTCTCCACCACATGGTTGTTGGTGCAGATCAGCAGCTCCTCATCATTCTGTCCGATGATGATACCCGAGCCAGCGCTCACGCTTTCTCTCTCATACGTCGGTGCGTCGTAGCCGTCATATCCATAGAAGCTGCCCCAGAATCCCCGGCCTCCATAGAAATAATTCCGCACCTCCTGCACCGACCGGTTCGTAATCGACACGACTGCAGGCATTACCGCTGCCGCAACGTCACTGACTCCGGTGATCTGTCCAGTCGTCTCGACCTTTGCTGTATCAATATCTGCTGTGGACACCAGCGAAACTCTCTGATTCACATCCATCGTATCTTTATCTGCAAAACCTACGAGACCGCTCAGCGCGCCTACCGTCAACACTCCTGCACCCAAAATGGAAAATAATGTCTGTTTTCTCATTGCCTTTACCTCCTATGTCTGTACTCCAGGTCTCCGGAAGCTCTGTACGTTTCCTGCCGCCTGCTAAGTAATTGCTTTTCCTTTTCTTTATGAACACAGTATAATCGGCTGCTTTGTCTGAAATGTGATTAAATTATGGTTGTTTTGTGGGGAATCTGTGTTCATTCTGTGAACGCTGCCGACCGTCAGTTTCATTTACGAATGGCAACCAACAATGGCCCTCCCCCCGACTGTCTATGAAATACTTCATTTACTACTCAGCTCTGCTGTGGCCGGTGGCTTCCCTCTCGACTGTCTGTGAAATACTTCCTTTTCCTACTTGCCTGACTCTGCATACAGCACAATTCCGAACCAGGTCACAATACCCGCGCCGTTCATAAACTCGATTCCGGCGCGCGCGGCAAGCTGCGGAACGACAATGCCATAGCCTTCGACACATGGCACCATCCGGTCCGGATGTCTGCACGGCTCATCCGGATACGCACAGTTCTTGCAAATTGCACAGGATTCCGCCGACAGTGCCAGCATTTTCCCAACATAAGGCCGCAGAACTTCCTGAATCTGTCTTGTGACTGCCTCATGCGCAGGCCGTGTCGCCAGAGTCTCCGTCAGATTGTCTGCATCCGCCACCTCTGCAATCGTTGTAAACACAAATGCTCCGGAAAACCGCCCGCAGCGTTCCCTGCATTCTGTGACGCTTCCAACCCCCGGCGGGCACGCCCAGCTCGTCCCGTACCGCGGACACTCTTCCCGGCAGATACTCCGCACACGCTCCGAAAAAGGGATCTCCCCCTCCCGCAGCCACGCATACTGCACTACCGGCAGCTCCGAAATCCGTTCTTCTACTTCCGCCCTCCATGTCTCTGTCTGATTCATTTCAGACACAGACTCTTTCATTTTTATCTGATCGATATCAGCCATAATCCCTCTCACTTCTATCTGATTCATTTCCGTCGCAGGCTTCCCTTTTTCCTTCTGTCTTCTGCCACTTTGCCCATTGCCGTGCTGTCTTCTCAACCAGGTTGACTGAATGATCTCCTTGATCGTCCTGTATTTCCCCCATTCCGACATTTTCCCTTGATTTTTCCACACAATCTTGATATCCTGATCTATAGTCCATTGAAGCCTGCGTACTGGTACGTTCCTGTCCGGCAAACCTGCTTATTTGTTTGCCGGACAGGAACGTGTCAGTACACGGAACTTTTCATTTTCAATATGTGTGACGGTTACAGTGATTTCAAAAACACTGTAAAGATCCGGAACTGCAGCAGGATTATACAAATTATGGAGGAATTTTCATGGCAAATTTTTGTCTTATAATACAGTATGACGGCTCTCGCTACAATGGCTGGCAGCGCCAGGGCAACACGCCGGATACGATACAGGGCCGCCTTGAGGCGATCCTGGAGCAGCTCTACGGAGAGCCTGTCGATCTGAATGGCTCCGGCCGCACCGACGCAGGCGTCCACGCACTTCACCAGTATGCAAACTTTCGCGTGCCGCGGCTGCTGAGCCGCTACTCCTGCCGCGAGATTCGTGATTATTTCAACGATTCCCTGCCAAAAGACATTCGCGTGCTCTCCGTCGACAAAGCGGACGACCGCTTTCATGCCAGGCTCTCCGCCGTCAGCAAGCTATACGAATACCGCATCGACTGCGGCGAAATCTCCAATATCTTTGACCGCCGCTATCTGCTTCGCGTCACGGAGCCTCTTGATATCCCGCGGATGCAGGAGGCGGCGTCCTTTCTCATCGGCACTCACGATTTTCGCAGCTTCTGCGCGAACCGCCACATGAAAAAGTCCGCAGTCCGCACCATCTACGACATCACCTTTACGGTGGAAAACGGCATCCTGTATATCCGGTACCTAGGAAATGGCTTTCTCTACAACATGGTGCGTATCCTGACAGGCACCCTGCTTGAGGTCGGGCTTGGCGATCTCCCCCCGTCACAGATCCCCGCGATCCTTGACGGCCTTGACCGCTCCCTTGCCGGACCTACCGTTCCGCCCAACGCGCTGTTTCTGGTCGATGTTTTCTACTCCTGATATAAATTTCTCCTTCCAGTTCCACGCATGAACCGGAAGGAGACCTGATACACTTCGTTGGCACTTTCCATCTTTGTCTTCCATTCCTGCACGCAATCCGGAAGGAATACTGATACTTTGCTCGTTCCGCCTCTGGCTTCCGGCTTTGCACGCGGTCCGGGAAGAGAACCTCTGCCGCTCACTGCCTCAGCGCAAATACCCCGTACTGGTTCACGTAATCCAGCAGCTCATACCCCTCTCCTTCAATGGCGCTTCGGTCTTCCTCGCTGTACACGCAAATCACCAGGTAATTTACACCGCACTTTCTGCATCTGCGCGCTACTTTCCCATAATTTACTGGTCCTGCATGAATTCCTTTATAGATCTTTTTTGCCAGAGCTGTCTCGGCGCCGCGTCCAAGCCTCCCATAAATCATTTGAATAGACGGATCGTACACCCGGATATACGGAGAAAGATTGTTGTCCGTTGCCAGCAGCGCTTCCCCATCGCCCCGGTCTGCATTGACCAGATTGCAGACATGCGCCACCTCATCCGGCACCTGCTGGAAATTATGCACACGCTGGTAATTTCCCTCGTACACACTTTTTCCGGCCACTGCGATCACGCCCGCCATACACAGCACCAGCTCTGCCTGAAGCAGCCGTTTCTTCCAGCTTCCCCGGCACGCTGCCAGCAGCCGCGCCGCGGCACAGGCAATCAGCGGAACAACCGGAACCGTCCAGAGCACGCGCCAGTACACATCCGCTCCGATACATTTCTGCATCACCCATGCGCTTGCCGGAAAGGCAAATGCTGCCAGCACCAGGAGCGCATAAATCGCTGTCAAGGTCTGACTATTCCTGGCTGAAGCATCCGTCCCGGCCTGTCCGGCCCGCCACCGCCGCCAGCCAGCCCACAGCAGGATGAGCAGCGCTGCCGCCAGCAGATACGGATACCCGCTTCCATTCCAATAGGCCTGCCAGGTCAGGCGAACCATCTCTATCATGTTGTCCATAGAGCCTCCTGTTTCTCCCACGCAAATCATGTATGCTTTATAGCAAATGAACAGTCTTCAGCAAATTCTCTGTTTCCCTGCATCTCATCCCTTATTATTTCACTCAGATATTCAAAAATTCATCGTATCTGCTCAATAAACTCAAAACTGAAAATAAGCAAATACAGAATGTTGCGCAATGAATTTCGTACTGTACAGACAATATTACTGAAATATGAAAGAACATTTTTGCTACAAAACAATTTCTGCTTCTCTTTGTGCATTTTTAGGCACTTACAGACGAAATCTTGCACAAGATGGCAAAATTTTGGTTCCGATTTAGCCGGGTTAGGAATTAACCGGATTTTACAGTACCAGATACACCGCCCCAAGCACCACAGACGGCAGACAGCAGAGCAGACATTTCCAGATGCAGCTTAGCCTGCGGGTTTTCACCGCACCTATGACCGCGAATACTCCGATCATCAGCGGCGACAGCAGGATCCCCATCGAAGAGACCAGGCAGCATGCGGCATTTGCCAGAAACAAAAGCAGCCACGGATACTGCGGCCGTTTTTCCATCACAATCGAAAGGCACAGCCAGAGCACCGCAGGCAACAAGGCCGAGGCCAGAAGTGCCTTGCCCTGCCAGATCCGGATCATCTGAAAAGTACCGGAAGTATAGACAGAAAAACCCGAAAACCACGTCAGCAAACATGCCAGCAGCATAAAAATCCCCCGCGCATCCACATCGAGCGGAAACCATTTCCAGGCAAGCCGATACAACACCGCATACGCCATCACCAGAAATACCGCAGGAAAAATCACATGCGCAAGGATAGACGGATGCAGCGAGCCGCACAGTCTGCTGATTACCGCCAGAAATACCGGGAACGGCGACAACACATAACGGCTCGGAAGCTTTGTATAGGCAAACCCTGTGTAGGGGTTAACGGAAAAAATTGTGTCCGTCTGCACCGCCGTCGTCGCTGTTCCGACAAAAAACGCGTCATCCGCATCCGAGTGCGACAGCAGGGACGCAACGCAAATCTGCACCGCGATGAGCAGCAGCGCCGCTGCCAGATACCATGAGAACCGCCTTTCTGAACTTGTTCCATCAGCGGCACACTTCTCTAGCCCACATTCCTTCCCCGACATCGCGCAATCAACCGCGGAACCCTTCTTGCTCTCACATCGCTTCTCTGGCATCTCGCAGCCGACAGCTGACGCTGCAGGCTTCTCCCAATAGTTCTTCCCTGGCGTCTCACAGCACGCTGACACCGTGTCGCAGCTCTCGCTCCTACGCCTTTTCCAAAGCATCACACAGCCCGTCCCTGCTGCGGCTGCCATCCCGCCTCCGTAGACGCCCGCCAGGACATGCAGCGGAAGCTCAAAATAAATCATTGGAAGCGTCAGCAGTTCCATCACCGCAAGCTGAAACAGGCTTCCGGCAAGATAACACTCTCCTAACCCCAGGCGCTTCTTTTTCAAAAGAAATGGGACTCCTGACGCAACAGGCACCAAAATGAGCCAGAGCAGCGCCAACAGTCCCTTCCATAAAAATCCCATATACACCAATGCTCCGTTCTTACAGATCTATTAGTTAGTACCTGCACAGACTCCGGTATAAATCATACCGGACATCCTCCCGGACATTCAGCCCCCTCAGACAACATCTGCCGAATCGTTACAGATACTGTTTCAATTCCTGCCAGACCGCCGACACCGGAAGCCCGACTACATTATTATAATCACCCTCGATGCTGTCCACATACGCAGCAAAACGGCCCTGGATCCCATATGCGCCGGCCTTATCCATCGGCTCTCCGCTTGCGATGTACTGCCCGATCTCCTCCTCTGTCATCGCACAGACATAGACTCTTGTCTCCTGCGAAAATGTCTGTCTGTCTTTTACTTCTCCGTTTTCCTTCACGATCAGCGTCACTCCGGTGAACACCGAATGCATCTCGCCCTGCAGCTGCTGCAGCATCCTGTGTGCATCCTCGTGATCCTTTGGCTTACCCATGATTTTTCCATCCTGACAGACCACCGTATCTGCACCGATGATGATGCCATCCGCGACCTGTGCCGCCACTGATTCCGCCTTCTGCTGTGCGAGCTCCTCGACGATATCTGACGGAGCTGTCTTCGTCACAGTCTCCGCTCCCTTACTTGGGATCACCGTAAACGCAACACCAATCTGCTCCAGCAGTTCTTTTCTTCGCGGCGACGCAGATGCCAGAATAATGTTCTTCATTGAAACATCCTCCTCTGTAATTCGTATTTTCAAATGTCCCGCTGCAAACATACTGCCTGCCTCGTTATTCGCGGGAAAAAATCAACTCACCACTGCATCTGCCAGAAAATTCTCTGGACATTACGCTAAAACGGTGACATACTAATACTGTTTGGCTTCTCCCGAACCGACCCCTTCCGTTGACAGTGTCAACTCCCGATGGCTGTTCCGACTTTATAATTTCCGCGGGCTGCATGCCGCACGGCTACGCTTCGAAACAGCTGTCCCTGGTCACTCTCACGGGAACTCATATCAGTACAGAAAGGATTATACCACAATGTTTGCCATTATAGTGAACCAAATTTTAAAAATGTTACTTTTACTTCTACTCGGCTATCTCTGCTACCGCATCGGCATCATCGACCAGGCAGGGAACCGGATGCTCGCCAACCTTCTCCTGATGGTTGTCAACCCCATCCTCGCGGTCATGTCACTGCAGACAGAGTATAGCCCGCGCCTTGTCAGAGGACTGCTGCTGACCTATCTGCTCGCATTCCTGGTACACATCGGCGCAATCCTGTTCACAACTGTACTGATCCGCTCCAAGGACAACCCGGACTGCGGAATTGAACGCTTCTGCAGCATGTATTCCAACTGCGGATTCATCGGTATCCCACTTGTACAAAGCGTCCTGGGAGGCGAAGGTGTTCTCTACATCACAGCCTACATGACCGTTTTCAACCTGTTTTCCTGGACGCATGGGCTTGCCATCATCACCGGAAAAGCTTCCGGGAAGGATCTGAAAAAGGGACTGCTCTCGCCGATGGTCATCGCCAGCTGCATTGGCCTGATTCTGTTCTTTACACAGATCCGCCTGCCGTCTGTATTGGCCGATTCGCTGAATTACGTTGCCGGAATGAACACGCCGCTTGCCATGATCATCGCAGGTACTTCCGTCGCGCAGTCTGACCTGCTCGGAATGCTGAAGCAGAAACGCCTCTATCTCGTATGCGCCTTCAAGCTTCTCGCGATCCCTGCACTGGTACTCGCTGCGCTGGCCTGCTTCCGCATCGAGTCGACCGTTGCATACACCATCCTGATCGCCGCCGCTTGCCCGGTTGCCGCGACCGGCACCGCGTTCACCCTGCGCTATCAGAAAAATTACCGCTACTGCTCCGAGCTCTACGCATTCTCGACCGTGCTCTCGCTCGTGACGATCCCGCTGTTTATTTTTGCAGCGGATCACCTGATTATATAGGCGGTCCCCCGCTCCGCACAAACCTTTTTCCCGGCAGACGGCTGAACTTTCAAAAGGAAACTTATCTCGTTCATCGCCCCGCCGGACTGTTGCCGTCCGTCACTGCCGGATATACACACCCTGGGATTCAATGAAATCATCCAGGTCTTCAATCGTCTCCTGCGCCCAGGTATCGCTGACCGGACTTTTTCGGGATTCCTGTGCGCAGTTTTCATCATCTTGTTTTCCAGGGTCAGCCGCCTGTTCCAGTCTACCTGCTGCCTGCCCAGCCTCTGTTTCTTTCCTGACGTCTTCCATAAGAATCCCTCTTTCGTTGTCGTACCCCCCAGGCTCTTGCGCTGTTATGCACAGACAGCCCTTGCCATACCATTTCCTATGCACAGACAGCCCTTGCAGTACCATTCCCTATGCACTCGAATCGTCACTTTTTTGCCATTATGCACAGCTCCGCTCTCTATGCACTCTAATTGTCACTTTGGACCATTATGCACAGCCGCTGTACACCGCACAGCTTCGCTCCCCATTGCGCATGAAAGCTCTCTTTTCCAGTAGCTTACCGCCTGCCACATTGAGGCGCTGCAAAAGGTAGCCGTCCGCCTCCTGCCTACTGATTCTCCTTCTCCCAGAAGCCTTCCTGCCCAAGCTCCGTCATCTGCACACCGTGTTCATGACGCCCCTTGAACTGCAGCTCCGGATTCTTGATGCTGACACGCGTTCCGCCCGGCACAGAAGAAGTAATAAATGCGTTCGAACCAATGACCGCGCCTTCTCCGATCACCGTCTCCCCGCCAAGGATGGACGCGCCGGAATAGACCGTCACATTGTCTTCCAGCGTCGGATGACGCTTCTTGCTCCGCAGGCTCTGCCCGCCGCGCGTCGAAAGCGCACCCAGCGTGACTCCCTGGTAAATTTTCGCGTTGTCCCCGATCTCGGTCGTCTCACCGATCACGACTCCAGTCCCATGGTCGATAAAAAAGTACCGCCCAATCGTCGCACCGGGATGAATATCGATTCCAGTCAGGCTATGCGCGTATTCTGTCATCATTCTTGGAATCAGCGGAACCCCGAGCACATGCAGCTCGTGCGCAATCCGGTTCACCGTAATCGCAAAGACACCTGGATAAGAGAAAATCACTTCATCCGTATTGAACGCAGCCGGATCTCCGTCATAGGCTGCCTGCACGTCCGTCGCGAGAATCTCCCGCAGTGCAGGGATTCGCTTCAAAAACGCCTTGACGATTTCCTCCGCCCGAAGCTGTGCGTCCTCTTCCCGAATACTCTTTTCCTCTGTGTGGTAAAGCGCTTTTGACACCTGCTTGCGGAGCCGGTAATGGATGTCCTCCAGCAGCTCGCCCACATGGTACTCGATCGAGTCCTGATTCAGATTTTTCACTTCAAAATATCCCGGAAATACAATACAGCGGATCTCCTCCAGGATATCCACAATGATCTCCTTATTGATCCGGTTCCGTGTGTTGATGCTGCAGGTATCTGGATACGCCCGGTAGCTCTTCAAAATCTCCCCCACCAGCGCATCCATTTCTTTTTTTATCACGCCTTCCATTTCACTGCCTTTCTATTCCGATACTTCCTGTCTACAGGCAGCCCTTTATGCCAAAACTGTCCTGCCCGCGTCGCTGGCTGGGACACGCCGTCCAGCCTTTAAAGCAGGCACAAGCACCGGATTCCTGATTTTTGTGTATCTGTCCAGTGTCCTCACAGATCCGTGCAAAAATCCATAAAAATCACCCTCGGCGATGCGATTTTTGCATATAACCCGCCCTTGCAGGACAGTGGCTGCTGAACAGTTACATTTTTGTATTCTATGCTGTAAATTTCAAGAGGGTTCCCACTGCCTTGCAGCTCCGCTTAATCTTCCGCCGCCACTATCGTCTCAGCTGACTCTTCTGTTGCCTCAGCTACTGCTTCTTCTGCGGCTTCTGCCGCCTCGGTTGCTGCTTCTTTGGCAGACTCGATTACCTCAGCTATTACCTCTTCCGCCTCAGCCACTGCTTCCTCTGCCGGCTTTACCGCCTCTGCTGCCTCTTCTACAGGCTCTTCCTCTGTCTCATCGAGCACCTTCTGCCCGACCGTCCCTTCTTCCGAAGTCTCCGGCTCCACAACCTGTGAGTCAATAATAATCGCATCTGAGTCCTCGATCTTGTCTTCGATCTTGACAACCTCCGGCATCTTCTGCCCGCAATTCGAACAATACCGCTCCGTCACGGCCACCTCCATATTGCAGCAGGGGCAGAGCACTACGCCCTTCACAGATCGGATCTGATCCTGCAGCAGATCCATGACACTGTACCGTTCCTCGATTCTGTGGAAATCATCCTCAAATCCCTCCGGCATGATCTCCGCATCCTTATACTTTGCAAAAAATTTCTGGCCAAGCTCCAGATACAGACGATTCAGCAATCTCTTTTCCTCGCTCACCTTCCCATTCAGCTGCCGAACCTCATTCATCTTCCGGACCTCTGTCACAGTATCCTTGCTAATCTTCTTTACTCTCTCGCTAAGCTTATCGAAATCCATAATCATGTACCTCCGTTCCTCTCTTCTGTCCGGCATCCGCCGTATTCCGGCGGCAGGACAATGCTGACGGGACATAGCCGCCGTCTATTTTCTTCCATCATCTTAAAAGAATTGCCTGCGAATGTCAACTTGAATCACTCGCCTTTCGAAAAATTTAAAAAAGAAGGTTCTCAGTGCTTTACTTCAAATTGATAATTGCCCTGTTGACACTCTCATAGGCTCCTCTGGGCAGATGAACCGATGCACCGCAGATCAGCCGGATTTCTGTCTTTGTCACCCGACTGATCTGCGTCAAATTGACGAGTGCTGAACGGCCCACGCGGAAGAAACGGTCATCCAGCTCTTTTTCCAACTCACTTAAGGTCATCTTCACGGTCACTTCCTCACAAGCGTGGAGAGTCACATAATTTCCAAACACATCAGCATACCGGATCTGGTATACCGGGACACGGACCATTTCACCGCAGCTCTCCAGATACAGGACTTTTTCATTCTTGAGCAGCTTTTCCGCGGCCCGGTCAAGAACTGAAAACAGCTTTTCCTCCTTCACAGGTTTCATCAGATAGTGGAGCGCAGCTACCTCGTAACCCTCCGATATATAATCCGAATATCCTGTAATGAATATAATCTGCACCGCATCATTTTCCTGACGCAGCTTTTTTGCCATCGTTACACCGTCCATGGCTCCCATCTCTATATCAAGAAGTAAAATGTCATAATCCTTCTTCTCCGCATAGTGAAAAAGGAAATTTTCCGCAGATGCAAAAGCGGAAGTCTGCACCGTATGACCTGCATCCGCAGCCCAGCGATGAACCATCTCCGAAATAAATTTTCTGTCCGCATCCGAATCATCACAGATTGCAATCCTGCAGTTCATCTACCCACCATCCCTTATAAACGTTCCCTGCTGTGACAGCGCCGCTTCCAGACACTATAAGCTTAACTTGTTATAGCATAAAAGCATGAAAATTTCTACCGCAAGTACTTTAAATATTGGGGCCCCTTTTCAGGGAAAACACGCCCGCTTAGTCATGTCGGAGCATCATAGATTTAACACACGGGCTTCATCAGATGTTCCGTGAATAATTCAGGTAAAATTATGCTTTATTGAAATAATAATGTTTTATTTTTTGTATCTAAAACCGCCTTCCTTCCAATAGGAAAAATTGCATGATTGGATCCATGACCAAAATCATCACAATAAGCCACAGGAATATTATATTTCTTACCAAACCTTTCCAGCACTTCAAGCAACAGTAGCGAAATATCATCTGAATAGTGTCCAAACAACAAACCTGTTACTTGTTCCATTAATCGACTTTGTCCTATACAAGTTAAGAACATACTGACATCTTGAACGGACTGAAATTTATCCAACTCTTCAATAAACAATATATAATTCCTGTCTGTTTGATAGGGAAAGAATCTGTTCCCTAAAGCTAAAACAAAATTAAGCAAATATCCGCCGACAAGGATTCCTTCACAGCATCCTTCTGTTACCGTATACCAATTACTATTGCTAATATAATCTGTTACAGTTCCATCAACCAAATGCGAAACAAATTGTTTTCTGTCGTATTCGCTGATATTATCAAATAATCCCGGAGTCTGTCCATAGTATGTAGTTATGTCGGTTTTAGCATATATAGCATTAAGTATAGATGTTCCATCACTATAACTTAGAAAAATCTTCGGAGTCTCTTTTATTCTATTATAATCTATATACGGAAGTAAATCTACGCTCCCATATCCCCCGCCAAAGAATATCATCTTTACATTTTTGTCATATATCATTTCGTTCAAATCATCAACACGTTCCTCTGTACTTGCAGTATATTTATAAGTATTTTTGTAAATATTCTTGCCAAATTTGACTTGAAATCCCAATCTTTCAATACCTTTCGCGTATTTCTCATAATCATTTTGATTAGCTACCCAACTTGGTGATATAATCCCAATGACATCTCCATATTTTAGCAAATTCATAATCTTTCCCTTTCGCTTTCCACAAAAATATAGGGCACGGCAGCCGCCACACCCCACAGTTCAAAACCTTTGTAGTCTGTTCTTCCAAAATACTTTTGTACTATACAGCTTATTTTTTGGTATTAGTCATATTTTTCATAGGTTCTCCCCATTTTCCAAGATATCTGCCATCAATGGAAGAATACGTTTCTTCGCCCGGAGATAATACCGGAGCAGCTTGCATCAATCTTTCTGTAAAGGGAACCGTTGTATCCATCAGTTGTTCATCCTGAGTTACATTACGGATTAAACACAGAAAGATATCTGATCCGTCTCCCATGGGGATTGATTTCTTCACTTCCAATTCGAAACTAACCGGGCTTTCTGCAATGATTGGCACGTCCAACACTTGTCCCCATTCTACAGTAGGCAGATGCTTCATCTTATCAGCTGTGGTTCTGCCACAGGTACAACCATAATAATCTGCCAAAGGCAGTAGCTTTTCAGATACGAGATTAGCAGAGAACACACCATTTTTACGTATCAAATCCTTAGTCTGCTTTTCCTCACCTATACATGCCATTACCCCGAGCCCCTCTGAGGAATGGCAATATCCAAACCAACAGAAAAGACCAAAATGGGGTTGCCCGTCTTCCTGCTTTGTGCCATAAAGAAATAACGTCTGCGGACAATAATCATTATCAATCTTAGTTTTTACCTTTGCCATCATGTATATCCTTTCCTTTTTTTAATGCCTGTTCTGCCCGCTCCAAGTTGGAAACGATACGGTCAAGATACTGTTCTAATTCTTTGATTTCCTTCTCTTCAAAATCTTGAAAAAACAAGCTATTCATTTGCTGGGAGACTTGATTGTAACGCTTCTCCAACGCACGTGCTTTGGGTGTCAGGCTGATCAGACTTTGACGTCGGTCAGAAGCAGAAACTTCTCGGCAGATTAAGCCATTTTCTTCCATTCTGCAAAGCATTACGGTAAGTGTATTTTTTGCCAATCCCGTCTTTTGCGCAAGTTCCACAATCGGAATGCCTTCACTTTTCCATAGCACATAAAGAATATGCCCTTGTGCTCCATTGAATTCCTCTACGCCACATGTCTGTAAAAGACGGTCAAAAACTCTCCCCTGAACCTGTCTAATATGGGAAATCAAAAAACCTGTTCGTGTCTCCAATTCTTATCAAACCTTCCTTGCTCGCCGCTCCGCAAGGATAGAAGCGGCAGTTTTACTGTACAGCATAAAAAAGGACGTCTCCTTTTCATAATGCAAATGATACTATATAGAACTTATTTTGTCAAGATGAGAATTTTAATAAAGGAAAATTGTTTTCAGCCTTGTAAGCGACGAATCGCTTACCGTTCACCAGCGATTGCTTGATAAGAAGCGGCTGGTCTGTGGATTGCTTGTGTGGAGGAGCGTGAACAGTAATTTATAGAGTAATAAAAAAGTACCGTATAAAACGGTACTTTTTACGAGGCGTCAACCGGATTCGGACCGGTGGTAGAGGTGTTGCAGACCTTTGCCTTACCACTTGGCTATGACGCCATATGAAATTATATGCACAACAGGTCTTAAATAGAACTGCTGCGAGTGACTCCGACGGGAATCGAACC
>DKWE01000060.1:0-10869 GCA_002491565.1 Lachnospiraceae bacterium UBA7160
ATACCCCGTTGCTTGCAGCGGGGTATTTGATTTTCATAGTTTAGGTTCGCGTCTGTAGACGCACATTATTATCAGAAAGGAAAGGCGGATAGAAACATGAACGAATTACAGTTAAAATACGGATGTAACCCGAACCAGAAGCCGTCCCGCATTTTCATGGCGGACGGAAGCGAGCTCCCGATCCAGGTGCTCTGCGGCAGACCGGGCTATATCAATTTCCTCGATGCGTTTAACGGCTGGCAGCTGGTGCGTGAGCTGAAGGAGGCGACCGGGCTTCCGGCTGCGACCTCCTTCAAGCATGTGTCTCCGGCTGGTGCGGCAGTAGGGCTTCCGCTGACCGAGACGCTGGCGAAAATTTACTGGGTGGAGGATCAGGGAGAGCTGTCGCCGCTTGCCTGCGCCTATGCGCGTGCACGTGGGGCAGACCGGATGTCTTCCTTTGGTGATTTCATCGCGCTGTCCGATGTCTGCGACCGCGACACAGCGCTGCTGATCAAGCGTGAGGTGTCCGACGGTGTGATCGCGCCGGGCTATACAGAGGAAGCGCTGGAGATCCTGAAGCAGAAGAAAAAGGGAAATTACAATGTGATCCAGATCGATCCGTCCTACCGCCCGGCACCGCTTGAGCACAAGCAGGTGTACGGGGTCACGTTTGAGCAGGGACGGCAGGAGCTGGCGATCGATGACGCGCTGATTTCGAATTTTGTGACCGAGAAAAAGGACATCCCGGAGGATGCAAAGCGAGACATGAAGATCGCGCTGATTACCCTGAAATACACGCAGTCGAATTCCGTGTGCTACGTGAAGGACGGACAGGCGATCGGCATCGGCGCGGGGCAGCAGTCCCGGGTACACTGCACACGTCTGGCTGGACAGAAGGCGGACAACTGGTTCCTGCGTCAGTGCCCGAAGGTGCTGAACCTGCCGTTCTCAGACAAGATCACACGCGCAGAGCGAGACAATGCGATCGATGTCTATATCGGAAATGAGTATATGGACGTGCTCGCGGACGGCGCGTGGCAGAAGGTCTTCACGGAGAAGCCGGAGGTTTTCACGGCCGAGGAGAAGCGCGCATGGCTGGATCAGATGAGCGGCGTGACGCTTGGCTCCGACGCGTTCTTCCCGTTCAGCGACAACATTGAGCGTGCGCATAAGTCCGGCGTTGCCTATATCGCGCAGCCGGGCGGATCGGTCCGTGACGCGGATGTCATCGCGACCTGCGACAAATATGGGATGGCGATGGCGTTCACCGGTATCCGTCTGTTCCATCATTGATCAATTCAGATAGAAAAAGATTCTTCCGGATGTCAGCCCTGCGACTGTCGAGTCCGTGCTGGGTGCAATGACAAAAAGCGGCTTCATCAAACGAATTGGAGCTGCAAAATCTACACGATATAGAAAAGCGTAAAGTTAAGGGGCTGTGAAAAAAGACCTTCCTGTGTTTGAAATAATAGCGATTTTCTGCGGTATTCCGTTATCATCGCACAGGAAATGGCAGCTTTTTTCACAGGCCCTTTTTAATATCAAAACGAAGCCCCCTTTACATAGCGGACTGCCGAATGGCGGTTGAATCATGCTATGGAAAGGGGGCTTTATTTTTTATGTCATATATCCCACCGGAGGTTGGATACTGAGCGTAGGCCTTGGTATGGTCAGGGGCTTGGAAATGGTAAGCAATTTTCATCATCACGCTATCATTTGATTACCGCGAATTGATTTAAGGACTATTTAATATCTTCTATGCTACAATGAAATCACAAAGCGAAAGGAGCGGCGGAAATGTATTTACAAATACTGAAAAAAGACCTGAAACGCAAAAAGGCGATGAACGTGATTTTGCTTGTATTTATCATACTTGCGTCCATGTTTGTATCGTCGGGCGTAAATAACATCATAAGCGTTACAACGGCGCTTGACGATTATCTCGAGATGGCGGACGCGCCTGATTACCTCGTTGCGACAATGAATAAATCAGGGGCGGTCGACATTGACGGGATTTTAAATTCTGCCGCTTCGGTGGAACGTTTCGACCGGGAAAAAATCCTGTATATGGAGTCCGATAATATCACCTTTGAGGATGAAAAGAAAACCGCAGCAAACACGATTACTCTTCAGAGTGACGGGGATATGTCCATGAATTATGTTCTTGATGACGGCGGCATTCTGGAATCGGTAAAGAGCGGCGAGGTTTATATGACGGCGGGCATGGCGGAAGATATCGGGCTTGAGATCGGAGATAAAGTGACGGTAAGACTCGGCGGCGTAAGCGGTGTGTTTACGTTCGCGGGCGGTGTCAGGGACGCGGTTCTTGGCTCAAACGGAATGTCCATACGACGTTATATCATCAGCGCCGGGGACTTTGAGAAATTCATCTCTGTGGAAAGCGCCGAGAAATTTTACGGCGGCGAGCTGGTTTACATACGCACCCCGGATCTGGAAAAAATGCTCTCCGAAATCAAGCCGCTTATCGACAGCGCCATTTTTACAGCGGACAGGGCGACGATTAAAGCTTCTTACGTTTTTGATATGATGGTGGTCGGTATCCTCCTTGTGGTTAGCCTTATTCTGGTAGCCGTCGCGTTTGTGATCCTGCGGTTTACCATTGCCTTCACGCTTTCCGAGGAGTTCCGCGAGATCGGCGTTATGAAAGCGATCGGTATCCGCAATCGAAAGATCAGAGGTCTGTACCTTGCAAAATACGTGGCGCTTTCCGTGACCGGCGCAGTTACCGGTCTCGCGCTCAGCTTTCCTTTTGGTGAAATGCTGATGCGCCTTTCCTCGAAATCCATTTTGATAAACAATCGGAACGCGGCTTTTGCCAACGTCCTTTGCGCGGTGCTCATGGTCGGCGTCGTCATGCTGTTCTGCTATGGCTGTACGGGCAAGGTCGGGAAAATGTCGCCCATAGACGCTGTGCGAAACGGTCAGACGGGCGAGCGCTTCCGCAAAAAGAGCATCATGAGCCTTGGGAGATCCAAGCTTCCCGAAGCACCGTTTCTCGCGCTGAACGATATCGTAAGCAGCCCGAAACGCTTCGGTATCATAACCTTCGCTTTCTTCCTTTGCCTGTCGCTTCTGCTGATCCTTTCGTCAACGGTTTCCACGATGAAAAGCGGTACGCTCACCGACGCTTTCGGTCTTGCGGATTTCGACCTGTCAGCAGAGTGCAAGGTAATGGAGTTTATGACGGAGGACGGACACAAAAATCTGAAGGAATACTTTTCAGATATCGAGGAAAATCTCGCCCGAAACGGTATGCCCGCGCGCTGTATGCTGGAAATGATGTTTAAGCTGCCTGTGTCACACGGTGAAAATGAGAGCAATATTTACATCTACCAGGGCACGGGAACAACTGCGGATATGTACGGGTACACCGAGGGCACGCCGCCGCAGTCTGCCGGTGAGGCTGCACTAACCCGTCTTTCTGCAAATAAGCTGAACGCGAATATCGGCGATACGATTACGATAAAAACCATCGACGGCGACAAGGAACTTATGATCACGGCGATTTTTCAGTCTATGTTCAATATGGGCGAGGGAGTGCGGCTTCACGAGGACGAGGAGATCAATTACATGCAGGCGATGGGCGCATTCTTCACACAGATCAAATTCACCGACGCTCCCGATCATAAGGAAATTGCCCGCCGTATGGAAAAAATTCAGGAGCTTTATCCCGAATTTGACGACGTCAGGGACCGCGCCGAATGTGTATCGGATATGCTCAAAGTGACGGATACTATTGATACGGTAAAACGAATGGTCGCTGTTCTCACGATCATTTTAGCGGCGCTTATTACCGTGCTTATGGAGCGCTCCTTTATCGTTAAGGAGCAGGGCGAAATTGCGCTTATGAAAGCGATCGGCATACGAAACGGAAAAATCTACGCTTACCACACTTTACGCTTTGTTTTCGTCGGCGGTATGACGGTAATTGCTGCGGAACTTTTTGCTCTGCCGCTTACGCATCTTTTCATTGATCCGATTTTTAAGATGATGGGCATGGAGCTTGCTGCCACCTATGTGATCAGCCCATTTGAAATGTTCCTTGTTTTCCCGCTTGTTATTCTTACTGCGACCACGACAAGCGCATTCCTCACCTCGCTGCATACCAGGAAAATAAAGTCCCTGGACACGGCGAATATCGAATAAGAAAGGAAATCTGATATGAATATTCTCGAAGTAAAAGACCTCTGCAAAACGTATATCGTAAACAAGCGGCAGAACAACGTACTGAAAAACATAAATTTCACGATTGACGAGGGAGAAATGGTCGCTGTTATGGGGCCGTCGGGCTCCGGAAAATCCACGCTGCTGTACGCAGTTTCGGGCATGGACGGCATTACCGCAGGGGAGGTGCGCTTCTGTGGGAAAAATATTGCAGGGATGGGGGAAAGAGAACTTGCAGACCTGCGCCTTGACGAAATGGGTTTTATCTTCCAGCAGATGTATATGCTGAAGAATCTCACGATATTGGATAATATCATACTTCCCGCAACGCAATCCAAAAAGCTGCGCGAACCCCGCAGGGAAACGGCGCGGCGCGGACAGGATTTCATGCGCAGGCTCGGCATTATCGACATTGCCGACAACGACATCAACGAGGTTTCGGGCGGTCAGCTCCAGCGGGCGTGCATCTGCCGCAGTATGATAAACGGCCCGAAAATGATCTTTGCCGACGAGCCGACGGGGGCTTTGAACCGTGCTTCCTCCGACGAGGTAATGGAAGAGCTTGTAAAATTAAATTCTGAGGGAACGACGATCATGCTTGTCACGCACGACGTGAAGGTTGCAGCGAAATGCACAAGAGTCATGTACCTTGTTGACGGAAACATAAAGGGAGAGTATGATTTAAGTGACTGTTCCACGCAGATGAGAGAACGGGAGCGCGCATTGAATAACTGGCTTCTGGAGTTAGGATGGTAATATGGATATTCTTATTGTTGAGGACAACAAGGAGCTTGCTGATCTGCTGTGTGATTTTCTCCGCACGGAGAATTATACGGTATCGGCGGTTCAGACAGCCGAAAAAGCCTTGCTGCTGTACGAAAGGTACGGCGCAAGGCTTATCGTGCTTGATATTATGCTGCCCGATAAGGACGGTTTTTATGTTCTGGAAAAAATCCGCAGGTCAAGCAACACACCCGTACTGATTGTCAGTGCGAAAACGGAAAAGGAGGACAAGCTGAACGGACTGAATCTCGGCGCAGACGACTACATGGAAAAGCCCTATGATATTGATATCATGCTCGCAAAAATAAATGGGATTTTTAAGCGGCGGTATGCTCTTGACGAAATTACCGACGGTAATCTGTGCATCAATAAGGCGAGCCGTACCGTTTACAAAAATGAAAAAGAACTGGAAATGACCGCGAAGGAATTTGAGCTGCTTCTGCTTTTGATGGAGAATAAGGGCAGGATTTTAAGCAAGGAATACATTTTCGGACAGGTCTGGGGCAGCGATAGCGTTTCGGAACAACAGACACTGACGGTACACATAAAATGGCTGCGGCAGAAAATCGAGGACACCCCCAAAAATCCGAAAAAAATAGTGACTGTATGGGGAGTGGGTTATAAATATGAAAGTGTTTAACAGAATTTTCCTGACAGTTGTGGTTGCCATAACCCTATTGTTTACTGTCGTGAATATGCTCCTTGCCGCCGGCAAGACCGACGGCGGCAGACGATACCGCGTAGAGATAAGCCGTCTTGTTCGTGAAATGGAAGCGAACGGTTCTGCCGACATTTCCGAATGTGAGTATGTAACAAGTGTTGAGCGATGCGGAGAAAACTTTTACAGCACGGACAGCGACTATGTGATCTGTGAAATAAACGGAGAGCTTTATCGTTTTGATTACCATACGAACAGCTACTCTGACAAAACGTATCTTACAGGAATTGTAAATGCCGCTCTCGGCGTTCTGGCGATTTTATTCATCACGGTTATGCTTTACATTAAATTCGCAATTCTTACGCCATTTGAACGTCTGAGCGACATCCCCTACGAGCTTTCCAAGGGTAATCTCACTGCGCCGATCAAGGAGACAAAAAACCGTTTTTTCGGAAAATTTCTTTGGGGGATCGATATGCTCCGTGAAAATATCGAACAGCAAAAGCAGCGAGAACTGGAAATGCAGAAAGAAAAGAAAACACTGCTGTTATCGCTTTCGCATGACATTAAAACACCGCTTTCCGCGATAAAATTGTACGCGGCAGCACTGTCGAAAAATTTGTATCCGGATACGGAAAAGCAGCACAAAATCGCGGAAGAAATCAACGAAAAAGCAGATGAGATCGAGGGCTATGTTTCGCAGATCATAACGGCTTCGAGAGAAGATTTCCTTAGCCTTGAGGTGAATATGGGCGAGTTTTATCTTTCGGAGCTTATCGAAAAAATCACGGGACATTATCGGGAAAAACTGGCGCTTATCAAAACAGACTTTATGATCGGAGAATACAAAAATTGTCTGCTTTCGGGGGATTTGAGCAGGAGTGTAGAAGTGCTGCAAAACGTTATGGAAAACGCTCTCAAATACGGTGATGGCAGACGCGTGGAATTGAGTTTCCCCGAGGACGACGAATGCGTCCAGATTGCGATTACGAACGGCGGTTGTACGCTCGGCAAGGACGATCTGCCGCATATTTTCGAGAGCTTTTGGCGCGGTGCAAATGCGAAAAATATTCGCGGCAGCGGACTGGGACTTTATATTTGCAGGCAGCTTATGCGCAGGATGAACGGCGAGATTTTTGCGAAGATCGACGATGACATCATTACCGTCACCGCGGTTTTCGCAAGAGCGTAAATGACTAAACAGGCTGGCTATCGCCCGGTTGTTATCATTCAAAACAATGTTGGAAACCGTCACAGCCCCACGGTTATTATCGCTGCGACCTGTAATAGGACAAATAAGTTTCACATAACGGTAAGTAGTTTTCTACTGGGGAGGCACGAACAGAGAACCTCTCTGGAGCATTGAGATTGATCGGCGACCATGCAGCCGATTGGAGAGACAAAAGGAATGGTAAAATGAGATGTCATGGCAGAATTCACTATGTATGGAGTTTGCTATACGTTTACGGAACTGTGAGGAGGAAGCTGATTTGCTACGTGATGAGATCATTCATGTACTGGAGACGGAAACTGCGATTGAACAGAAGGTGTTTGAAAACGAAAGAGTAAGCGGCATGAATGCTGAAAAAATAATGTATGGGCATGTTCGGTTTATAAAGTGTCAGCTTCCGGAGAATGATTTTGATGGCGGAGAGTTCGTCGATGCCGAATTCGATGGCTGTGATTTGAGTAATTGCCATTTTAAAAATGCATACTTTCGGAATTGCAAATTCCGAAACTGTAAAATGGATGGCTGCTCTTTTGGCTCCGCTTTATTTAAGGGGATACGGATCGAGAACTGTAGCTGCCGGTATTGCAATTTTGTATCGACTCTTTGGGAGAACACAATCGCAACTGACAGCAATATGGAGCAGAGCTTTTTTTCAGAGGTGACATTGAAAAAGCCAGTATTCCACAATATCAATTTCACTAGTGCGGATTTTTTCAAGACAAAGCTGAGAGGGATCGATCTGTCTGACTGCATCATCAGCAACCTGATGGTTTCCGATACCTATGCAGAGCTGGCAGGAGTGAAGGTAAATATCTATCAGGCAGCGGAGCTTGCCAAATTGTTGAAGGTTCAGATTGTATAAATGGTAAAACGGACCTGATTGCGGTCAGGTCCGTCAGATTCTTCCAGTTAGACCAGCCGTTCGAAGATCGAAGATAAGGCCAACAGAGGAAATTTCAGGATGACGGGGTGGAGGATTCGTGTTATGATGAACAACATGATAGAGATTACAGGCTCATAGGATGAAACAGGCGGTGAATGGGAATGAGTGTAATTGTTGAGCAGGCAATTTATGAAATAAAATTATTAGCAGACAATGTTCCTGATGGAAAACATATAGTTACTGGCGATATAAGGAAATTATCGGCAAGATTATTTAGGGGAATAAAGGATAAAACCATAGATAATATTTTTTGCTTATGTGAGGAACTATTGGAAGAACATAGTTGGGGGTTAGGTGTAATTGCATTTGATTGGGCATATAGAGTAAAAGCGCAATATAATGAGGATACCTATGAAATCTTTTATGGTTGGCTCAAAAAATATGTGCGTGGGTGGGGCGATTGTGATGATTTTTGCACCCACGCATTTGGCGAATTGCTAAGAAGATACAAAACGCTTTTTCCTAAAATTAAAGAGTGGACAAAAGATGAAGACTTTTGGGTTCGCCGTGCATCTGCTGTAATACTAATTCCAGCTATTCTTCACAAGGATTATGAAGGAATTGACCCCTTAATGATTTCAGATTTACTCATGTCTGATGAGCATGATTTGGTTCAAAAGGGGCATGGTTGGATGCTGAAGAGTCTATCGCAGGTTGATATGGAAACAGTAACAAATTATTTGATTGACAATCATACACAAATGCCACGAACGGCATATCGCTATGCATTGGAGAAATATGATAAAGAAATGAGAAAAAAATTGATGTCCTTATAAGGAAAGCCAGCTTGAGGAGGAAATAGGTACGAAAGAAAAAATTACGCTATGCGGAGATAATTGTATAGAATGCCCAAGATATAATGCTCACAGTGAGGATGAATTAAGAGCGGTTGCGGAATTGTGGTATAAAGTTGGTTGGAGAGATAAAATTGTTTCTAATGAAGAAATCCGATGTACTGGATGCTCATCACATAAGGCATGTACATACCAGCTAGTTGAGTGTACAAAGAAACATCACGTAGAAAGGTGTAATCAATGTGTTTTGTTTCCATGTGATAAAATTTCGGATGTGTTAAGACGCTCAAATGAGTATCAGAAAAAATGCAAAGAAATCTGTTCCTCAACGGAATATATAATTTTAGAGAAAGCATTTTTTGATAAAGAGAATAATCTGAAAAAATAGCAAATAGAGGAAGTAGCATATACGGGGAATTTCCAGATTTTGGAGGATAGGTTAAACGAAAAAGACAATCAGGATTAAGCGAGGTAATTGATTATGAATAAGGAATGGTCTGAGCTTAATAAAACAATGCAAGCACAGATAAAAAAGGAGGACACTTATGAAGCGGGAACCGCCATGTGCTGTATAACTGCCTGGCCAGCTGTTCGAAGATCGAGGGTAAGGCAAACAGAGAAAATTTCAGGATGACGGGGTGGACGATTCGTGTTATGATGAAGGAAAATCGGTAATTGACGGAGGTAACTATGGACAGCTTTGTAGATGAAAGAGATCGTGAAATATTAGAGGGCGACAAATATACGTTTTTTGTGCTTCGCCGTATTATGGGCGGCAAGTGTGAGCTGCTTTTGACTGACCATGAAAGGCTGATTATTTGCTTTACGGGCAATCCATTTCCGATATGGATATGGACTCCGGACGATGCGTCTGAGAAGGAAATGGAGAGAGCCTATCAGATCGTGTCGGAACATTCTTTGTTAAACGGTGAATATCACTTTAATCTCAAGTATGATTTGGCGAAGTATTTTATTGAAAGGGCCGCTGGGGATGGGAAAACACTTTCTATTTTCCTCAATATGTTCGCATATGATTGCCGGAAGCCTGTAAAGCCAGCGGCGATAGCGGATGGCTCAATCTACCGATGCGGCAGCAAGGATGTTGACGAATTAGTAGATTTCCTGGATTTATTCCATGAAGAAACCGGAATCGACCAGAAGGATCGTAACAGCTACCGTATGGATGCAGAAGCATACATCAATTCGGGAAATATGTATTTATGGAAAAATGAGCAGGGAAATCATGTTGCAAGCTGCAAATTTGCCCCGGATGGGAATATGGCGTCTATCAATCTTGTATTTACCCGTCCTGAGTTCCGCAGGAGACATTATGCCGAAAATCTGGTTTATCAGGTTACAAAGCTTGCGATGAGTGCGGGGTATGTTCCCATGCTTTATACGGATGCAAATTATGCGGCATCGAATGCTTGTTACGAGAAGATAGGATATGTACTCAGAGGCAAGCTGTGTACAATAGGTTAAACGAAAAGGGCAATCGGGATCTGGATAAGCGGATTGATGAATTGGCGAAACGAAAAGCAATGGATAGAATTTTGCGGGGTTAAGGGAGAAGATAAAATAATGTGGGAATGTCCCTAAAGGAGGAATATCATTATGTACGAATTGACCCAAATTTCGGAGCGGAGCTATTATATCCAAAGCCCTGCCAAAATCGGCCTGGTAAAACTGAATGAGCGGGATGTTTGCCTGATTGACAGCGGCAATGACAAGGATGCCGGAAGGAAAGTCCGGCAGCTTCTCGACGCCAACGGCTGGCAGCTCATCGCTATTTATAACACGCATTCAAACGCCGATCACATTGGCGGCAACAAATATTTGCAGGGGCAGACCGGATGCAAAATCTATGCGCCTGGGATTGACTGCGCTTTTACCCGCCACCCCGTTCTGGAACCCTCTTTTTTATACGGCGGCTATCCGTGCAAGGAGCTGCGGCACAAATTTCTCATGGCCCAGGAAAGTGACACTCAGGAATTGACGCAGGAGTGCTTGCCGGAGGGCTTTGAAATCATCCCTTTGCCAGGGCATTTCTTTGATATGGTGGGCTTTCGTACCGCTGACGATGTGGTCTATCTGGCGGACTGCCTCTCCAGCCGGGAAACGCTGGACAAGTACCAGATCGGTTTTATCTATGATGTGGCAGCCTATTTGAAAACGCTGGAGATGGTAAAATCTCTGAGGGCTAAGATGTTCGTCCCGGCCCACGCAGCGGTCTCTGAGGATGTGACGGATCTCGCGCAGTATAACATCGACAAGGTGCTGGAGATTGCGGACA